>JAJPIH010000133.1 GCA_021324875.1 Alphaproteobacteria bacterium | reverse complement strand
TATTTCCGGTATGCTGAACGGCGTGGTCGGCTTCGAGATCCGCGTCAACCGCCTCGAAGGCAAGTTCAAGCTGAGCCAGAACCGTCCGGCATCCGACCGGCCGCGGATCATCGCCGCGCTCGACGCCAGCGGCGATCCGACCGCGGCCGCGGTCGCCGCACTGATGCGCGCGCGCGAACCGGGTTAGCACCTTCCCGAGAGGCGGCTTAAGGAAGGGCACCTTAAGAACGCGGCCGCAGCAGCCCGCTTCCGGACGTGCGCCAGCTTCGACGGGGGGATTCATCGATGCCGAAGGGGTTGTGGCTGCTGGTTGCGGCCATAGGCGCGCTGATCGCCATTTCCCGGCCGGCGGGCGCCGCCACCGCAGCGGTCGCCGTCGCGCCGGCCACGGCACCCTCCCCCGCGCCTTCTGCCCAGGTTTCGCCTGACCAGTTGCGCAGCCTCTTGCAAACGCTCGAAGACCCCGCTGCCCGAGCCAAGTTGGTGGCCGAACTCAAGGCGTTGATCGCGGTGCAACAGCCGGTCGCGCCAACCCAGCCCGAAGGGGTCGCGTTGCTCGGGCGGCTGTCGCGGCAAATCGACGCGTTGACCGGCGAAATCCTCGCCGGTGCGGCGGTTGTCGTCGACGCGCCGCGGCTGGTGCGCTGGGCGCGCGAGCAATGGCACAGCCCCGCCGCACGCGAGCGCTGGGCCACGGCGGCCGTAGCCTTTTTCGGGGTGTTTGGAACCGCGGCCGCGGTGGAATGGGTCTTGCGCCAGCTGATCGCGCGCGCCCGCCCGGTCTTCCCGGTGCGGCGCCGCGACACGCGTCCGGTCAGGATGCTGTTCGCGCTGTTGGCGCTGGTGTTGGACGCCGTGCCGGTGCTGGCCTTCGCCGCGATCGCCTACAGCGCGGTGGCGCTCGCACTCGAGCCGTTGAGCCCGATCGGCATCATGATGTCGGTGCTGACGGTGGCGACGGTCGAGGCGCGCCTCGCGCTGTGTCTGGCGCGCGCCGCGCTTTTACCCGCCGATGCCGGCACGCTGTTCGTCCCGCCCGACGCCGAGACCCGCAACTATCTTTACATCTGGGTCAAGAGGTTCGTCGTGTGGAGCCTTTACGGCTACGCCGTGCCCGAGGCGGCATGGTGGTTAGGAATTCCCGGACCGCTTTATGCGCTGCTGTTGAAGCTGGTCGGATTGGTCTTGGCCCTGCTGGCCATGATCTTTCTGCTGCAGAACCGGGCGCCGATCGCCGGCTGGATCGGCAGCGACGGCAGCGTCGGATCGGGCTGGGGCCGGGTGCGCCGGACTCTCGCCGAGATCTGGCCTTTGCTCGCAATTTTTTATATCGCCGGGGTTTATGCGATTTACGCGCTCAAGATCGAGGGCGGGTTCGCCTATGTCGCGCGGGCGACGGCCTTCAGCGTGCTGGCGGTGGTCATCGCGCGGGCCCTGGCCCACGCCATCCGCGGGCTCAGCCGCCGCGGCTTTGCGATTGCGCCGCCGCTCAAGGCGCAATTCCCGACCCTCGAGCAACGGGCTAACCGATACGTCCCGATCCTGAGCTGGCTCGCCAACGCCGTCATCTTCACTGTCGCCGGGTTGACCGTGCTGCAGGCCTGGGAGGTCAGCGCGTTTGCCTGGCTCAGCTCGCAATGGGTGCGGCACGCCGGCGGCGATCTGCTGACGATCGGGCTGATCATCGCCGCCGCGCTCGCGACCTGGGAGATTTTTGCCGCAGCCATCGAGCGCTATGTGGCGCGGATCGATAGCGCCGGTCCGCGGCGCACTCGGGTGCGCACATTGCTACCCTTGTTGCGCACCGCAATGCTGTCGCTGATCGTGGTGATGGCAACATTGATCATCCTTTCGCGTCTCGGCATCGACATCGCCCCGCTGCTCGCCGGCGCCGGCGTAATCGGCGTGGCGATCGGGTTTGGCAGCCAGGCGCTGGTGCGCGACATCATCACCGGGTTGTTCATTCTGGCTGAAGATCAGCTTGCGGTCGGCGACATCGTGGATGTCGGCAAGGACCATGCCGGCGTGGTCGAAGCGATCGGCGTGCGCACGATCCGCTTGCGCGATCTTGCCGGCACGGTCCACACGATCCCCTATAGCGAGGTTACGACCGTCAAGAACATGACCCGCGACTTTGCCTATGTCACGGCCCGGGTCACGATCGCCTATGGCGAGGACATCGATCGGGTGGTCGAAATTCTGCGCGAGGCCAGCGCCACTGTCGCCGCCGACGAGAGTCTTCGCGACCTGATCCTCGATCCGTTCGAATATCTCGGGGTCGATGCGCTCAACGAGTTTTCGGTGGTATTGCTGGTCCGCATCCGCACCCTGCCGGCCAAGCAGTACACGGTCGGCCGCGCCTTCAACCGGGCGGTCAAGATCGCCTTTGACAAGCACGGCGTGGCGATGCGCGATCCCTCGCCGGTGGCGATTATCGGCGCGCCCGCCCAGCCGGCCGACGCGCCACCGCAGCCGGCAACGCCGCGAGAACTGCGGCGGGCCTGACCACCGCGCCGGCCACGCGCCGGGCGCCTTATGCCGCCCGTTTTCTATCCCGGCTGCGAGCCTGAGGCTTCGCGCGCCAATGCCTCGACGGCATCGACATCGGTACAGGTCAGCACCGCTTCGGCGACGCGGCGGGCAAAACCGGCGCGGGCGAAGGCGGCGAGATCACGCCCATGGTCGGGGCCTCCGTCGCGATAGGGACCGAGCCGCCGACGGCGGGCAAAGATGCAGGCGGCGGCGAGATCGGGATCGCGCGTCACGTTGCGCAACGCCGTCAGGGCGTCGGTTGCGGCCGCGCCCGGGACCCCTTTTGCCGCCAGACGCGCGCTGATGCGGAGGAGTGAGGCGCCGCGTCGGTGGAGGGCCTGCGCGTGCTGCGCGGCATAGGCTTCGTCATCGAGCAGACCGCTGCGGCGCAGGCGTTCGATAACCGTATCGATGATCGGTGTCGCCCGCTGCACGGCTTCGACGTCGTCGCGCGACCGGCGCCTTATCCGGCGCACCAGCACCCGGCGCAAATTCTCGGCCGAACTCGCATAGCGCGCGAGATAGTCAAGCGCCCAGCGGTCGACAAGCGCGATCTCGATAGGGTCGGTCTCCACCTTTGCCGCCCCCACTCCCGGCACGATCGGCTATGGTCGCGGCACGGCTTGGTGTCAACAGCGGCGGGACCTCCTCGGAAATGCAGGAAGGCGGCCTCGGGATTGCGGATCGGCGCGCCGTCGGCCTCGCTCGCGCGCCTTGGGCCCAAGTGTCGCCGGCGGACCGCGGGTGAGCGACACCGCCGCCGCGGCGCCGGCGCGACGAGCGATCGTCGTCGCGCTGATCGTCGGCTGCGCTTTTTTTATGGAAGGGCTCGATTCGACGATGATTGCCGTTTCGATCCCGGCGATGGCCAAGAGCCTCAACGAGACGCCGCTGCGGCTCAACCTCGTTATCGCCACCTATTTGCTGAGCCTCGCCGTGTTCATCCCGGTCAGCGGGTGGATTGCCGACCGGCTCGGGGCCCGCGCCGTGTTCTGTTCGGCCATCGCAATCTTCAGCATCGGCTCGGCATTGTGCGGGATTGCGCCAAGCCTGTGGGCCTTGCTGGCGATGCGCGTGATCCAGGGGTTTGGCGGCGCCATGATGACCCCGGTCGGGCGCCTCATTCTGCTGCGCAGCTTTCCGCGCTCCGATCTGGTGAGCGCGATGAACTGGATGACAATACCGGCGATGATCGGGCCGACCGCAGGACCGATCGTCGGCGGATTTGTCACCGCTGCCCTGTCGTGGCGGGCGATCTTTTTCCTGAACCTGC
>JAJPIH010000127.1 GCA_021324875.1 Alphaproteobacteria bacterium | reverse complement strand
GGCTCCATGCGGTTGGCCTGGCTTCCGACGCTGTCGATGGTGGCAACCTTGGTGCCGTCCGACAAGGTGTCGATGTTGTAGCCGATGTCGGCATAGGTCGGCGGGAAGATCACACCACCTTCGCCCTCGACCGGCAGAAGCTTCTGTCTGCAAACAAGGGCGACTGGACCGTCCTTGTTATCGGCCCAATGGTTGATGGTTTCGGCTGTGAGCGATGTCATGCCTGCGCCTCCTCTTGAGCGTAAGTGACGACTTTATTCTTGCCAGATAAATCGAGTTCGAAATGAAATCGCCTTGATGGAATTGCCGGAACGCCGCCCGCGAGCGCCGCGCGCGCCAGCACGAGCGGCAACACCGTGCCCCAAGTCGCGTATCGAACCTGACGAAGGCCGAATTCGACGGGACGTGCGTTCTCCAATCCCCACGCAGCCAGAAATTCAACGACGGGAGAGGCTTCAATCGCATGCTTGTGTTTATTCGGCGAATAGCCGGCATCTATCGCTGTCCAGGCACCGCGCGGATCGAAATTGAAACTGCCGCCCATAGGGGTCAGCACGTCGAACGGCGCCGCGAGGAGCGCCGCCCTGTCCTCTTCCCATAATTGCCGAATGCCCTTTGTTTTCAGATCTCGGGATTTGCCATTCGCTTGCTGCTTCTTGCGTGGCTTGGCGCGCACGCCCTTGAGCATTGCTCGCGCGATGGCGTCGGCCGAACGGTTGCCGGCATAGAGCTTGAAATTGTTGCGGCCTGCCTCGTCGGTCCAATGACCGAGTTCGACGACAGGTCTGTTCCCGCCACCAAACCGGATGGGCAGGGCCATTCGGTCACCTGTTTTCGCGGGAAAGGTGATGGACAACTCCAACGGTGTCGCCGCGCTGGCGGGCGCGGTTTCGTCCGTATCATCGTCTTCATCGATGTCCTCCTCTCCGCCATCTTTATCTTTCTTCGGCGGTGGATCGGCGTAACCGATCGGCCCCCATCGCGTTGGTTCTACTTCCGCCAGGAATTCGAGAACGTTCTCGAACGGGTTTTCCTTGCCGATGGCATGGAGCACGAAACGAACGTCGGTCTCGTCCGACCAGTCGAAGCCACCTTCGGCGTCACAGAGCAGAACCTCAGCCGCCTCCATCAATCCGAGGCAGGCGAAGACCTGGCCGGGATTGGTGAGATCGACAGGGATCGATGCCTCAGCCATCAAGCTTCCTCCCGGTGCTGCGTGCCCACATCGCTGCGTCTGTCGTTCTCGCGAGAGGCCTGCTGGTCGGCGGCGCGCAGAAGCGCCTCCCACCAGGCGAGACCCCACGGCCCCCAGCGCCTTTGAAGCCGCGCAAAGCGCAGCGCGACATTGCGGGCCCGCGCTTCGAGCGCGGAGGGCGGCGCGTCCTCGCAACCGCTCGTGTCGATTACCGGCCGCGCCTGCCCGTGATGAGCGGCAATGAGATGCAGGACGAGCTCGCGCCACTCCTCCGGCAGCGCTTGAAATCTGGCATGCCCCTCCGCGATAGGGAGGGATCCAAACTCATGCCGATAGCCATCCAGGATCGCCTGATCGATCGGGCCGCGCGTCTTGGCCAGGGGACCGGAGAGGCCAAATTTCCTTGCGTCGCGTTCTGCTTTGAAAGCGCGCTGCCAGCGCGGCGCTTTCTTGCCTTCGTCATGCAGGAACGCGGCAACCGCCAATGTGTCGGCGGCATGTCCGCAAAGGCCGATCCTTTCGGCGATGAGCCGCGCCTTCCGCTCAGCCCAGCTTTGATGCTCGGCAAGCTCCTGCGGTCGTGACACGGAGCGAGCATCCTCCGACTGCGCGGAATTTTTGTAATGTTCGACGACGAGCCATTCTTCAGGCTGACCCTCCACGTCGCGCTTCAAGACGAAATCGGCCTCGTACCGCCAATCGTCGTCTTCGTTCTCGTCAGCCCCCGAGGTCACCCGCCGCACCCGGAACTCGGCGTCTTTGTTCCAGCCGTCGTCCGCATCCGCGGTCGGGAAACCATCATCGGCCTTCGCGTCCAGCATGCCGTCTCGCAGACCGCCGAAGCGCGCATCGACGACAACAAGCTTTTCGGGCAGCTCCCGGTGAAAATCATATTTCGCGTCGGTTTTGCGCGGCTCGGCCAATTCCCTGACGGTAAAGCACCGCACAAAGCTGCCGTCGGGTAACAGGACAAAGACGACGACATCGTCGCCGCGCAGGGGCCTCGCCTTCGGTACGGCGGGCAGCGGCTCCCCCGGCTCCGTGTCGGAAATCCCGGCATCCGGTGGTTCCGCGACGGTGCCGACTTGCTCTTGAGAGCTGTTCGCCTCGCGCTTGAGCAATTCCCCGGCGCGAGCTTGGAGCCAGTCAGCCACGCGCCAGGTTTCCGTCTCGAGCTTTTCGCTCTCATGCGGCGACGCCGCTTCGAAGAACGCTTCGATCTCTTTTCTCTCGGCGGGGCTTCGCGGCCAGCCGGCATCGCCTTCATGCACCGGCAAGTAGGTGCGCCACATGACGACGGTCTGAGGGTCCTCATCGACCCAGCCGCGCAGCCATGGCGCAATCGCAGGGCGTCCGGTGTGCTGTTCGAGCGAAGTCATCGACCATGCATCGACCAGTGCACGCGTCAGCGCCGGGCGTAGCGGTTCCGGTGTCGTTGCTTCCTCGATTTTTTTGCCGAGCGCTTTGTCGGTCTCGGCCCGCAACTTCAGCTCACGTAAGGCTCCGGGACTTGCATTTCTTCCATCGTCACCCGTCGGAAGCTCTTCAAGCACCGCCAGCGAGCGGTAGCTGACAATCGCGCGCATCTCTTGCATCGTGGGGGCACCGGGTTTCTTTGGCCTCGGCTCGTCGCCGCGCACGACGACGATCTTTGCGTCTCCTTTGCCACGGCGATTAACTCTGCCCAGGCGCTGCACCATCCGCTCCCAAGGAACGAGGTCGCAAGCCATGTCGTCCGCATCGATATCGATACCCACTTCGCCGGCCGATGTTGCGATCAGGAACGCCGGGCTTGTTGGCATCGGCGAGTCGGCGAGAAACCCGTGCCGTCTCAGCCACGCTTTCGCGTTCTCGCGCTCCTTGATGCGCCGGGCGCCGACAAACAGCTCGGCCTTTGCCTTCGGCTCCGCACCCTTCGCATCGCGTTTGCGGAATTCGTCGAGTACTGCCTTTACGCTCTCCGCGACCTCGCGGCTGTCGGCGTAGACCAGACACCGGACTGGCTTTTGCCCCCCGTCGGAAAAATCCCAGGCCTGCCGCGCCAACGTCTCGGCGAGTGCATTCTTCGCGTCACCGATCTTGACGAGGTTGAGGGTTTTTTTCGCTGACAGGCGCAGTCGTGTCGGACAGATCGCCTCTTTCGAGCGAGAAGACCTCTGCTGCGGCGTCGCCAGTCGATACCGGCTGCGCACGGCCGGTTGCCGGCAGCGACAACAGGCGGAATGGCGGAATTAGCCTGGCATGGCCATCGCAACGAGCGCCGAACTCCTTGGCGCCATTCGCGATGCGGCTCAGCAGGGCCTCGAACGGAGGAACGAGATGCGCTTCGTCGAGAACGATCAACGTATCCGCACCGAGCAAACCGGCGTGATAGGGCCGCATCCTGCGCGAGACGCCGTAGCCTGCGAACAGCAGCCGCGAGCCGATCATGTCGACCGTGCCGACAATGATCGCCGGGATCGTGGGATCCGCGAGCCATTCCCGATTATCAACATGAGCGCCGCGCAGTGTGGAAATCGGAAGCCGCGGGTCGCCGAGGCCAAGCGACGCTTTTAGATGCCTGGCATCGCCTTCCAAAGCCTTGAGAAGCTTTTCCGCCTCTTCCGTCGCTTGATCGACCACGGTGCGGCGGTCGACAACGTAGATAAGCCGGCGCGGGAGATTGACCCCGCCCCCTTCCGCCTGCCGCGCGAGGGCGATCAACCAGATCACCATCACCGAGGTCTTGCCAAGACCGGTCGGCAAATCTAGCGCCTGCGGAAGCGTTCCGGCCATGAACCGGGCGAACAGCCGCTGTTGCCATCGCATCGGCGAGTGCCCGGTCAGCACGAAAAAAGCCTCTGAAAAAGATCGCAAATCGGCGTTCATTCTGGCTCCGAGCCGGAATTGCTCTGACGGGTCCGGGGCGGAAACCGGCGAGTGCTGCGTGCCCCCCACTCCGGACGTGACGGCCACCCCCGCCTCGCGTGACTCTGAGATCGAACCGACTGAAATGTTTAACTGTTTGCGGTTAATGTAGCTAAATTGTGCGCGCAACTCAAGGTATATGCTATGTCTGGGAAGCCACGGCCAAGGCGCGAGATTGAGCGCGGTCAGTCGTGAATTTCCCGCGCCTAGAAGGCGATGCGGTTGCAGCGCGCTGTCGGGTTGTGAACCTGTCCGTGATCGGATTCTACGGCGCCTGCGAGCAAGACCGGTGGAGAGTGTGAAAGGTGGTCTTGGTCAGCGCCGACCGGCTTGCCCCAACCGGTGCGCTCTCGGCGGATTGGTCGAGAGTGTGAAAGGCGGTCTTGGTCAGCAACCGCCGCAGGTTCGCGACGCCGACCCATGGCCGACCGGTCGCCGCTCTGGCCCTTGTTGTGATGCGTTGGTTGCAAGCTATTGCCGGTCGCGGGACGTCGTCGCAAGTGAGTTCGCCGCCCTCGGCACGCTCACCAAATGGCTGTTTCAGCGGCTATGGCTGAAACCGGCGCGGCAAACGACGCCGCTGTCGTTGGTCCGCCCGTGCTCACACGCGCAACCCCGGGCAGGAGATGACCATCTCCTGCCGCCGAGCGGGTCACCCCGGCCGGTCTCGAGGGCAGACCCCTGGCCCGATCGCGAGGGCCGCGCCATCTCCCACACAGCAGCCCGGCGCGCTGTTGCCGGCTTGAACCGGCGGGCACGGCATGGTGCCGTAGGAACAGAACACGCAGCAATCGCCCGGTTTCGGCTTGAGGAGAGCGCCGCACGCCCGGCAGTCGTAGAAGAATTGACAGGCGTCGGTCGGCATCGTCTCCGTCGCACGATGACCGCAATACGGGCAGAGGATCGTGGATGCGAGGATGGGCGTCCGGTCAGGCATAGGCGTAGCCCGCCCACAACAGCGCCACGCCGATCAAAAGCCCGACTAGGGTGAGCACGCGGCTCGCCTTGGTGGGACAAACGCCGTTGGGCCGGCACGCCGCCGCGCTCCATTGTTGGCGCCACAGTAACGCGCCGCCGCCGAGAAGGCACAGCGCGCCAATGACAAGCAGCACATCGCGGTGCGGTGCCGCAATGAGCGCCACGCCGCCAAGCCAGGCGGTGCCGATGCCGAGCGTGGTCAGCAGCAGCGGCAGCGCGCAGCACGAGGCGACAGCAAACGCGGCCGCCAGGCCTCCCAAGGTCAGGCTCAGCAAGGCCGCGCCAGACCCGCCCACAGGG
>JAJPIH010000130.1 GCA_021324875.1 Alphaproteobacteria bacterium | reverse complement strand
TTTGTGATCCACCCCCACAAAATAGAGTACCGGTCTTGTTGGCAATGTGCAACCGGCATCTATTAGTAGTAGCTGATCGGGTTTGGCCGGATCGCCTTGCGCCCCCGCGCGATTCGCGGCCGCAAGCCCTGTCAGCGCAAATCTATCGCTGACACCAAAACGCGGCGAAAAATTGGCAATAGCACTGGCCTTTTAAGTTTTTCTGCGTGCGGCGAAGAGCTCAGTCGGGGGCTCGTCGGTAGCTCAGCACTTTCGAAAAATACGCCCGCACCCGCCCGGCGGGCGTGAAACCGGGCCCGAGTAATCGGTCAAGATCCTCGCGCAGATAGCTCGCGTAAAAAGGCTCGTGCAGCAACGCCGGAAACGAATCGAGCATCGCGTCGTAATCCGGGTCGTCGCCAGTCTGCAGCGAGTCGACCAGGATCAGGGTCCCGTGCGGTCTTAACACGCGGCCGATCTCGCGAACCACGCTGCGCCGCACCCGCGGCGGCAATTCGTGGAAAAGGTAGATCGCGGTTACGACATCGAATTCGCCCTCGGCGAACGGCATCGTCTCGGCCGCCCCCTCGACCAACCGGACCCGCGACCAAGGCCGCAGATTGCGTTGCGCAACCTCGAGGTAATAAGCCGACAGATCAAGGCCGGTGACATCAAGGCGCGGCCAATTGGTCTTGACCTCGCGCAAAAAACTGCCGGTCCCGCAGGCGAGGTCGAGGAGCCGCGGGCGATCTCCGGGCCTCCGGCCCGCCGCCGCAACGAGCGCCTGACGCAGCGGCACCAGCGCCTGACGGCGCATCGCCGCCGCGCCGCCACCGAACAGCACTTCGACCTGATGGTCGTAGCGCTCGGCCGAGGCCCGGCTCAAATAGCCGTCGCTCTGGAAATGGAATTTTTGCAGATAATAAGGCGGGTAGGTGCCCGCCGGCGGCGTCTCGATCAGACGCTCCTTGGCCGCTCCCTGACGCCGCGCCTCGACCGCGGCAAGATCGGCGAAGAAATCGATTGTGCGGCGCAGGGCGGCGGAGGGACTGCCCAACCCGTCTCGCGGCGGCGCGTACCACCCAGCCTCGATATTGCGCCAATCCTGCTCGAACAAGGCGAGCAGGTCGGCGAGGATGCGACGGCGGTCCGCTACCGGCCGGCCCTGTAGTCGCTGCCGCAAGCGCGCCGGCAGCGGCACCGGGCGGCTCATTCGTGCGGCCAGCAGTTTCTGTCCGAAAAACCAGCCAATTCGCGCCCGTTGCGACGCGACGAAAGCGAGCCTGTCGAGCGGCGTTGCCATGACGATCTATCGACTTAGCCGACCGGAGCGATTTGGCAAGGGGATTACCACCCGGCCGGCCGGGCGCCGGCAATCACGCCAATGACGCGTGCGCTTTCATGCGTTCGGTGGCCGATACGAGCTGTTCGCGGATGCCCGGCTCCATCGCCGAATGGCCGGCATCGGGGACAATGATCAGTTCCGCGCCCGGCCAGGCACGCGCGAGTTCGTCGGCGCTGGCAACCGGACAGATCATGTCATAGCGCCCCTGAACGATGATGCCGGGCAGGTGGCGGATGCGCTCGACCCGAGCGAGCAGGTCGCGGGCGCCCTCAAACAGGTGGTTCCGGAAAAAATGCGCCTCGATGCGCGCCAAGCCGAGGGCGAGGCGTTCTTCGCCGAACGCCGCGACGGTTTCGGGATTGGGCAAAAGGGTCGAACAAGCGCCCTCATAGCTGCTCCACGCCCGCGCCGCCGGCATATGTACCCTCGGGTCGGGATCGGTCAGGCGGCGATGATAGGCGGCGAGGATGTCGTCGCGCTCGTCTTCCCGCAAAAACCCGGCAAAAGCGCGCCAAGCCTCGGGGAAGACCCGGCGAGCCCCGTAAAGGAACCAGTCAATTTCCGCTGCCCGGCACAAAAAGATGCCGCGCAACACCAACCCGATGCAGCGCTCGGGATGGGTCGCGGCATAATCGAGCGCCAGGGTTGACCCCCACGATCCGCCAAAGACGAGCCATTTCTCGACCCCGAGTTCGATGCGCAAGCGCTCGATATCGGCGACGAGATGAGCGGGCGAGTTGTCACGGATCTCCCCCAGCGGGGTCGAGCGGCCGGCGCCGCGCTGGTCAAAAATCACGATGCGCCAGAAATCGGGGTCGAAAAACCGGCGGTGGACCGGTGTCGCCCCGGCTCCGGGCCCCCCGTGCAAAAACAGCACCGGCGCCCCGCGCGGGTTGCCCGACAGCTCCCAATACATCGTGTGCAACCCATCGAGGCGCAGCATGGCTGTGCGATAGGGCTCGATCGGCGGATAGAGGTCGCGTCGTATCGTCATCGCGACAAATGTATTCGGCCGCGCGCAGATCAGATAGCCGGAAAGAGCGGTTCTTCGCGATCAGCGACCAAGGCGCCCGACCGGCCGGCGGGCGGAAGGCCGCGTAAACCGCGCGCAATGTGCCTCTCGTCCTAGGGTTGCGCGTCATAAAGGTCGGCAATGGCATCGTAATCGACGCGGTGATGCCGCATCGCCATAGGGCGGGGCAGCCCGGGCAAGCAGATCGGTGCGGCGGGCTATTCGGCCGCACCGCGGCGGTGCGAGAAGCTCTGCTCTTGGCTCGTCACGAATTCGAGCAAAGCGGCCCGCCCCTCCTCGTTCTGGCGACGCGCACGCAGGATCGCCTCGCCGATCTGGCCGGGGTCTTCGACGCGCTCGC
>JAJPIH010000207.1 GCA_021324875.1 Alphaproteobacteria bacterium | reverse complement strand
CGGCGCCACCGAGTAGCCGCAATGGCCGATGATCTCGGTGGTCACCCCTTGGCGCACTTTGCTTTCGGCCTTGGGATTGATCGGAAGCGTGAAATCGGAATGGGTTTTGATGTCGATAAAGCCGGGGGTGACGGCAAGCCCGTTGGCATCGATGACCTTTGCCGCCGACGGGGCCGACAGGGACGCACCAAGCGCGGCGATGCGCACGCCCTGCACCAGAACGTCGCCGATCGCGCCGGGCCGGCCGCTGCCGTCGATGATTAGCCCGCCCTTGATCAGAATGTCGGTGGTCATCGCCTTGGCGTCAGGTGCGCGCGCAAATCATAGCTCGCATCGGCGGCCTGAGCCGGGGAAAGGCCGGGATCGGCGAGCGCGAGAAGCCGGCGGGCGAGAATATGGTCGGCCGGTCGATTGACCGATTCCACGCCCAACAGCCGTTCGCCTTTGAAGCAAAAGACCGAAAAACTGCCGCTGTCGCTGTCGCCGCGCAGCACCGCGCGGTCATGGCCGGTGGTGATGCCGGCGATCTGCAATTTGAGGTCGCGCTGGTCACTCCAAAACCACGGGACTTTGTCGTAAACGCCGACCCGCTTGCCGGCGATATGGGCCGCGACCTCGCGGGCTTGGTCGACGCCGTTTTGCACCGATTCGAGCCGCACGCGGCCGGCCGCAAAGCGGGTCGGGAAGTTCGCGCAATCGCCGATCGCGGTGATCTCGGGCGCGGCGGTGTGCAATGTCTCGTCGACGACGATGCCATTATCGGCGGCGAGCCCGGCATCACGCGCCAGTTCGACATTGGGGATCACGCCGATGCACACCAGCACCAGATCCGCGGGAAAGATGCGGCCGTCGCTGGTCTCGACCGCGGTCGCCCGGTTGCCATCGCCGCGAACTCGCACCACTCCGGTGCCGAGCAAAATCTCCGCTCCCCAGGCGCGGTGTCGCTCGGTGAAATAGCGCGAGATTTCCGCGGAGACGACACGGCCCATCGGCTGGTGTGTGACTTCGACGATGCGCACCGCACAGCCGGCGGCGATTGCGACCGAGGCGAATTCGAGCCCGATGAAGCCGGCGCCGACCACCACCACCTCGCGCGCCGCGGCAAGCCGTTCGCGCAACAAATCGGCATCGGCGAGCGTGCGCAGCGGCAGCACCCCATCGAGTTCGGCGCCCGCGACCGGCAGCGCGCGACAGCGAGCCCCGGTGGCGAGCACGATATGGTCGCATTCGATCGCCGTCCCGGACGCCAGGCGCACCGCCCGCCCGCGACGGTCGATCGCGGTTACGGTTTCGCCGGTCAGGAGCTCGATATTTTGTTTTTCATAGAAATTTTCGGGCCGCAGCCATACTTCGTCGAGCCCGCACTGACCGGCCAAATAGGATTTCGACAGCGGCGGCCGCTGATAGGGCAGCACCGGCTCGTCCCCGATCAGCACCACCCGGCCGCCAAATCCCTCTTGGCGCAGCGACGACGCAGCCTGGAAACCGGCCTGGCCGGCGCCGATGACGGCGACGACCGGCTCGGCCATCAGACTTGGCTTTCCGGCAGATAGACGACCAGCCCGTCCATTTCGGGCGTCACCACCAGCTGGCAGGAAAGCCGGCTGTTGGGTTTGCGCTCGCTCGCGGTGAATTCGAGCATCGCCTTCTCATCGTCCGACTGCGCCGGCATCCGGTCGACATAAGCCTCGTCGACATCGACATGGCAGGTGGCGCACATCATCTCGCCACCGCATTCGGCGACAATGCCGTCGACGCTGTTCAAGACCGCCCCGCGCATGACGCTGGTGCCAACCGGTACATCGAGCACCTCGCGAGAGCCGTCGGTATGGACATAGGTGATGCTGGGCATTGTTTTCCTATCGCTTGGCAATGCGGCCGGGGCGGCTCGCCTCTACATCCGACAGCGGGCCGGCAAGGTCAAGCCTTGAGCTTGACGACGATTTCGTCGCCTTCGGCGACCAGCGTCGCGCCCAACGCGGCGCTTTCCTGGCTCAGCGCCGCCAGAGCCGCCGGTTCGTCATCGGGGCGGCGGAGCACGGTGCGGTTCTGCGCGTCGTGGCGAACGAATTGGAATGCCACGCGTTCGATCCCGGTCGCGCCGCATACCGCGCCGACCATCATGCCCAGCCAGTCGCCATGGCGATGGCCGCCATGGCCGGTGTGAAACGAGAAGCTGCCGAGCCCGTAAAAGATCGGCTTGCCGCGGTAACTTTCGACCGGCAACGAGAAATGCGGCCCGTGGCCGATCACAATATCGGCACCGGCATCGATCGCGGCGTGTCCGATCTCGGTCATATACTGAATAACCTCGCGCCCCACCCCCCAATGACACGAGGCGACGACAATGTCGGCGCGGCCACGCAGCGCCGCCACATCCTCGGCAAACCATTGCAAATATTGCCGGTCGGCCCAGGTCACGACCACCGGCGGGATGCCCGGGCGATTGGCCGGCGGCCGGCTGCCGTGCATCGGCGCCTGATAGGCGGTATGGCCGCGGATCACCGCGATGCCAACCGATTGCTCGCCGGCTTCGTGATTGGTCGGCCAATAGACCGAGCTGCGCTGCAGAAATCCGTACCGCACCCCGCCGCGGTCAACAACCACCGCCTCGCGCGCCGCGCTGCGGCCGGCGCCGGCGCCGGTATGGGCAATGCCAATCTGGTCGAGCCGGGCGATCGAAGCGCTGATCGCGGCCTCGCCGTAATTGACATTGTTGGCGATGCCGACGGCCGCGATCGCGCCGGCCTTCAGCGCCTCGCCGGCGATCTCGGGATCGGCATAGAACCCCTCATTGTCAAGCGAATGGCGGGCGGGTGGCGCGCACAGGCAGCATTCGAGATTGGAAAAGACCAGATCGGCCGCGCGCAACTTGTCGCGCACCAGCGAGAACGGAACCTGCGGATCGGTCACATTCATCAGATTGACGTCGCCGGTCAGGAGGATCCTTGCCGTCATCCGCGCATCCCCGCTTGCATCTCCTCCGGACATGATAAGCCGGGACCGCCGTTCGCGACAGCGCTTGCGGGTCAGCGCCGAAAGTCGCGCCTGTCAGCGCGGGCGGTTGTTACGCAACCGCAGCACCCGGTACCATACCGCCAGCGCCAACAGCCCGATCAGCCCGGCAATCACGACGGCCGGCGGGATGCGGCTCGGCTGTGGCGCCGCTGGACCGCCGACCCGGATCATCACCCGGGCAATCTCATCCTTGGTGCGGGCCTCCGCACTCCACAATCCATCACGATCGGCTGGAAAGACGAATTTGCCCTCGGCGTCGGTATGCCCGGTCTCGACCGGGGTCGTGGGCTCGCCCGGGGCGAAAACGCGAACCTCGGCATTGGCCATCGGCTTGCCCGCGGGGGTGGCGAATTGCGCGGTCACCTCGTGGGTGGCGAAAAGATCGAGGGCGCAAGCCGGCGATTCGACCGCAAGGCTGAGCGCGAGCACCGCGAGAACCGCGCAGGGGAGTCCCCGGAATGCGGTTAGTCGGCTGAAGAAGCGGCACATTTCCTCACCGTGGCGCAAATTGTCGGGGCCCGCCAGGCAACCCCGGCCGTCGCCGGCTTGCCGGGCGCCCGCAGGACATGGCAAAAGCCGGGCGCGTGGAGGGGCGATGCCGGATTTCGCAATTGAGCGGCGCTGCGCCAAAACCGTCTGCGGCATCGACGAGGCCGGACGCGGTCCGCTGGCGGGGCCGGTTGTCGCCGCGGCGGTGATCCTCGACCCCAAACGCTTCCCGCGCTCGCTGCGTGCGCAGCTCGACGATTCGAAACTGCTGACGGCCGCGGAGCGCGAGGCCTGCTGGCGGGCGTTGGTGGGCTGTGCCGCGCGGGGCGCCGCGCATATCGGCATCGGTGCCGCAAGCGCCCGCGAGATCGACCGTCTCAACATCCTGCGCGCGGCGCTGACGGCGATGGCGCGCGCGGTCGCCGCACTTCGCATCGCCCCGGAACTGGCGCTTGTCGATGGCAATATGCCGCCGCCGCTCGCCTGCCCGGTCACGACGATCATCGGCGGCGATGGGCGGAGCTTCTCGATCGCCGCCGCCTCGGTTGTCGCCAAGGTCACCCGCGACCGGCTGATGCGGGCCCTGGCGCCGCGCTATCCGGGCTATGGCTGGGAGACCAATGTCGGCTACGCCACCCGCGAGCACGCCGCGGCAATTGCGCGACTGGGTCCGACACCGCATCACCGCCGCTCCTTCGCTCCGGTGCGGCTGGCGCTTGCCGGCGAATTGCCGCTGTTTTCAGCGGCGCCGGAGGCGATGCTCAGCGATGCCGAGAGCGCGTGACGAACGAGCTTTTTTATCAGCGTTGGCAGGGCATGCTCGGCAAGGCGCTCGATCGGGCTCCACAGGCCATCGGCCGGATCGTCGATGTGTCCGGCAAGGATCGCAAGTTCAAGCGCAAAATGGGTAAAGCCGTGCCGTACGGTTCCCGGCAGCGGCGTCCAGCGGGCGGCGACCGGCGCCTCGGCAGCGGCTTCGTCGAGGCTCCACGGCTCTGCGCGCCACCGCGTCGAGGGGATCTCGGTCATGCCGCCCAACAGCCCTCTGGGCCGCCTTTGCCGCAGCAAGATGGCGCCGTCCGAGCGGGTCACCCAAAATGCGACGCCATATCGCGTCGGCCTGACCGGCTTTTCCGCGTGTGCCGGCAGCATCGCCGCACTGCCATCCCGGGCGGCCCGACATGCCGCCCGCCACGGGCACAAGACGCAACGCGGGCGGCGCGGAGTGCAGATGGTGGCGCCGAGATCCATGACCGCCTGCGCGAAATCGCCGGCGCGGCACGACGGCACGAGCGCCGCCGCCAGCTGGTTCAGCCGCGGCTTGGCAGCGGGCAGCGGTTCGCCAACCCCGTAAAGGCGGGCGAGGACGCGCTCGACATTGCCGTCGACCGCCGCCACCGGACGGTCAAAGGCAATTGCCGCGATGGCCGCAGCGGTGTAGCCGCCGATCCCCGGCAGCTCTCGCAGCACCGCCGGGTCAGAAGGAAACTCTCCCCCGTGGCGGTCGGCAACGGGGCGGGCGCAGGCATGGAGATTGCGGGCGCGCGCATAGTAGCCGAGCCCCTGCCATTCGCGCAGCACCTCGGCGAGCGAGGCGGCGGCGAGCGCCTTGACGTTGGGCCAGCGCGAGACAAAACGCGCAAAATAGGGTGCGACGGTGGCGACCGTCGTCTGCTGCAGCATGATCTCGCTGAGCCAGACGCGATAGGGGTCGGGCGCCTCGCCCGGTCGCGCGCGCCACGGCAAGTCGCGGCGATGACGGTCATACCAGGCGAGCAAAGTCGCCGGATCGGGGGCGGCCTCGGACGCAGCCGGGCGATTGTTACGTGACGTTGTGTGCATGACCAAACAGCGCCGCAGCCTAGCCGTATCGGCGCCCGCAAGCGAGCGCGGCGACGGGTTTCGCGCGGTGGGTGTCGCCGTCTCGAAACTCGCGGCGCCGATTGTCGCCAAGCGCAGCGGCGGCGTCTTGGCCCGGCTGAAGGCCGAATGGGTGACCATAATCGGCCCGGAGTTGGCGCCGCTCGTCTGGCCGACGGGGTATGGCCGCGACGGCGTCTTGAAATTGCGAACCGTGCCCTTGGCGGCGATCGAGATCCAGCATCGGGCGCCGCTCGTGATCGAGCGGATCAACCTCTATCTCGGGCGCAGCGCTGTCAGTCGCCTGGTTCTGGTGCAGGCCTCGCCGCCAACGTCATTGCGGCCCGCCGCCGCATCCGAGGCGGCCGGCGCCGGCGGGCCCGTCGTCGACGGCCTGGCGCTCGCGACGATTGCCGACCCCGATTTGCGCGCGGCGCTGGCGCGGTTCGCCGCCGCGATTGCGGCGAGACACAACTGAACGGCGGACAGTGCCGCCGTCGGCAGAGGCGGTGATTTCTTTCCAAAGGTGAGGCGCGCGATGACCCGGCAGCTTCTCTTCGCATTGATGTTCGGTTGGGCTGCGTTCGTCGCGGCAAACTCGCTGCAAGCGGCGGAACCCGCCCCTAGCCCCGCGGAAACCCAGAGCCTGCTTAAAGTCGGCAAAAATGACCGGATTCTCGGCAATCCCAACGCGCCGATCACGATTATCGAATACGCCTCGATGACCTGTCCGCATTGCGCGCATTTTGCCGACACGGTTTTGCCGGAGCTCAAAAAGAAATGGATTGACACCGGTAAAGCCAAGCTGGTGTTGCGCGATTCTCCGCTGGATGGCGAGGCGGTGCACGCCTCGATGATCGCGCGCTGCGCGCCGCCTGACCGGTTTTACGCTTTTATCGACACGTTCTTTGCCAACCAGGACAAATGGGTGACCGCGTCCGATTACGAGGCGGAACTGACCCGCCTGGCGCAATTGGGCGGAATGAGCAAGGCCGAGGTCGACAAATGCCTGGCTGATCACACGCTCGAAGATCAGATCCTGAACAGTCGGCTCGTCGCCTCCAAGGACCTTGGGGTCGATGCGACCCCGACCTTTTTCATCAACGGCAGCAAGTTCACCGGCGAGCCGACCGTCGAGGCGTTCGACAACCTGCTCTCGCAACTGTCGAAATCCTAACCGCCCCAGCATTGCGGCATGCAGATCGAGCGGTTGCGCCTCGTCGGCTTCAAATCCTTTGCCGATCCCGTCGAAGTGACGATCGGACCGGGGCTGACCGGGATTGTCGGGCCAAACGGCTGCGGCAAATCCAACCTTGCCGAGGCGCTCCGCTGGGTGATGGGGGAAAGTTCGGCGCGGCGGCTGCGTGGCGGCGCGATCGACGATGTCATCTTTGCCGGCAGCGCCGGTCGCGCGCCGCGCAATCTGGCCGAGGTCGCACTGACGATCGACAATCACGCCCGCGACGCCCCGTTTGCCTTTAACGATCGCGAGGAAATCGAGATTGTGCGCCGCGCCGAGCGCGGCGGCGGCTCGAGCTGGCGGCTCAACGGCCGCGAGGTTCGCGCTCGCGACGTGCAGCTGCTGTTCGCCGACGCCGCCACCGGCAAGGGCTCGGGTTCGTTTGTCAGTCAAGGCCGGGTGGCGGAACTGATCGAGCTGAAACCGGCCGAGCGTCGCTTTTTGCTCGAAGAGGCGGCGGGCACGGCCGGCGTCCAGGCGCGGCGGCGCGAGACAGAATTGCGGCTTGCCGCCGCCGAGCAGAACCTCGCCCGCCTCGACGATGTGATTGCGGCTCTGGCCGCCCAATTGGCGGCACTGCAGCGCCAGGCGAGGCAGGCGCAACGCTACCGCCGGCTGGGCGAACAGATCCGCCGCCACGAGGCGTTACTGTTCTATGGGCGATGGCGGGCCGCGGCGGCCGAGGCGCAGACCCGCGCCGCCGAACTTGCCGCCGCCGAGGCGGCGGTGAGAACCGCCGAGCAGGCGGCGGTCGCCGAACGGCAGGCCAGCGACAATGCCGAGGCGGCGCTGCCGAATTTGCGGCGGGTGGCGGCCGAACGCGACACCGAACTGCGGCGGCTGACCCAGGCCCGCGCCGCGCTCGAGCAGGAATTGGCACGAACCGTGGCCACACGGCGAGACATCGAGCGCCAGCTGGCCGAGCTTGGCGGCGATCGCGCGCGGGCTCTAGCCCAGCTGGCCGAAGCCGACGCCGCATTGGCGCGACTTTCCGCCGAAGCCGATACCCTCGCCACGGACGAGACGGCAAGCGCCGAACATGAGGCCGCCGCCGAACGGCGGCTGCACGAGGCTGCCGCAAGGCTTGCCGAGGCTGAGGCGCGATTGCTGCGCGCGACCGAGGGGGCGGCTCAGGCCCAGGCGCAACGCGCCGCACTCGACCGCCGGCAACGCGAAATCGGCGCCGCGTGCCGACAGCACGAAACGCGTCTTGCCGAGGCCGAAGCCCGCCGCAGCGCGTTGGCCGCGGCCGCCGTCTCGACGGTTGAACGGCAGACGGCGACGCTTGCCCTCAGCGCGGCGGAGCGTCGCGTCACCGAGGCGCGCGACGCGCTCGACCGCAGCCAGGGCGAATTGGCCCAAAAACGCAAAGAAGAGCGGGCTGCGGCCGAGATTGCGCGCCGCATGGCCGCCGAGCTGGCCCGGCTCGAAGCCGAGGCGCAGGCCCTCGAGGCGATCGTTGCGCCGCCGGCCGAGACCCCGCACGGGACCCCGGTCTGGACGATGCTCGCGGTCGCGCCCGGGT
>JAJPIH010000343.1 GCA_021324875.1 Alphaproteobacteria bacterium | reverse complement strand
TCGAATTGGCCAGGCCATCGGGAAATTGCGCCGACGCCGAATTCAGCAGCAGCCGGGCGGTGCCGACCGCGTTGCACGCCAGAATAACGATTTCGGCGGGCTGGAAGTGCTCGACCCCATCCCGGTCGTAATAGACCGCCCCGGCGGCCATGCCCTGCGCGTTGGTGGTTATCGCCCGCACCCGGCAGCGCGTCTTCAGCTCGACCCGGGCGCGGATTGCCGCCGGCCAATAGGTGATGTCGGTGCTGGCCTTGGCGCCTTGGGCGCAGCCCGATGTGCAATGGCCGAGATTGATGCATATGGCGCGGCCCTCGTAATCGACCGAGGCGATCGCACTGTCGGACGGCCACCAGTGCCAGCCCAGCTTGTTCAGCCCGCGCGCCAGCACGGTGCCCGATTTGCCCAGCGGCAGCGGCGGCATCATCGGTTCGTGGGGCGGATAGGCGGGGTCGCCGGCCAGCCCCGACACACCCATCATGCGGTCGTTTTCGGCGTAATAGGGTTCCAATGTCGGATAGTCGATCGGCCAGTCGTCGGCGACCCCGTCCAAGGTCCGCACGCGAAAATCGGACGGATGAAAACGCGGGAAATGGCCGGCATAGAGCACCGTGCCGCCGCCGACGCCATTGAAATTGGCGATCTTGATCGGCGAGTTGGCGTCATTGACCGGGTAATCGGTGGCGCGGGCCCGCCGGTTGGGACTGATGTGGAAATCGTTGAGCTGGCGCGCCTCCCAATCGCGCGCCGTGCTCGGATATTCGGACGGGTTCATCCAGTCGCCCTGCTCGAGGCAGAGGATGCGCATCCTGGTCTCGGCCAGGCTCCAGGCCACGGCCGCGCCGGAAGCGCCGGCGCCAATGATCAGCACGTCAACGGGGTCGGTCATGCGCAGCGATCCTGGCAATCATCAATCCGGCGAAGAACTGGTATGGCGATCGATCGGAGCGGGGCGGCGTCGCACTCAGCGAGCCGCGCGAGCCGGCAGCGGCCAGCCCAGCCAGTTGCACACCGCCTCGCCCATCACCAGCTCCAAATCACGCCCCTTCAGCCACGGCAATTCTTCGGTGAACAGCGTGACGCATTGCCGCCACGAGCACGGCATGCGGGTAATATCGGTGCCCCAGAACATGCGCTCGGGACCGAAGGCGTCGAAACAGCGCTGCAGATGCGCATGCAGGCTGCGGAACGGGTATTGGTCCTCGGCATAGCCGGCCTGACCGGTCGCCTTGACCGCGACATTGGGGTATTTGGCCAAGGCCAACAATTCCGGCTGAAAGCGGTAGGCGGCTTCGCCGAGACTGGCGCGCGGCACGCCCATATGGTCGACGATCAGCTTTAGCCCGGGGTGGCGCTGGGCGATATTGCCGACGGTCGGCAGAAACATCGCCGCGCCGAGCGCGATCGGCACCTGCGCCCGCTCGGCCGCGGGCCACAGCCAATCAAGGGTGCCGTCGGTAAACCACGATTGCGGATGCCGATCGTTGGTGTAAAAGCGCAGGCCGAGCATGCCCGGCCGCTCCTTCCAATGCGCAACCAGCTCGCGGCCGCGCGGATCGTCGAGATAAAACCAGCCCATGATCGCAAAGCGGCCGGGATATTGGCGCACCGCCTCGACCGCCAGCTCGTTGGAGTCGGGATCCCACAGCACCGGATGAACCAGGGCGCGGTCGACACCGGCTTCGTCCATTCCGGCAATCGCCTGCGCGGCCGAATAGGGCTCCTGACGGTGGTGGGCGGAAGGCGTGCCCTTGGCCCAGAGATGGATCTGCGCATCGACAATCAGCATTGCGACGTCCTTTTTTCTCTGCGCCGCACCGGGCCGGGCCGGCGAAGCGCGCCGCTGCACGCTACGCCCAACCCGGGCGAGCGACAATGCCCGCCGGCCGGCGGCGCCATCGCCCTATCGTCTCCCGCACCGCACCCCGCCGGTCCGACCCGCCGTCGCAGCTCATCGCTTGCTGTCCTGGGCGGACGCGGAGAGAGCAAGCCCGCTTGCGCCGCGGCAGGGTCGAGCCGGCGCGTCACAAAATCTGTTTTTGGCCGCTCTCGGAGGCCCTGACGATCGCGTCGAGCAGCCGGTGCCGGGTCACCGCCGCCGCGAAATCGGGGGTCGCCTTCCCGCCGTCACGGATGCTGTCCGCCAGCCGGGCGTAAAGCTGGGCGACATTGTAGCGGGAATCGGTCGGCGTTCCGTGCGGGACCCAGCGGTATTTCGCCGGGATCGGCAATTCGGCCAATGTGCGCGCCTCGCCTCGGGCGCCATGCACCGTGAGCTCTTGCCGCTGCATCGAGTCGCGCGTCGTCGCCGTCAGCGCCAGATCCCCGCTTTCGCCATGGATCTCGAGCAAGAACGCGGTGCCGCGCGTCATCCCGCCGCGGATCTGAAACGAGACCACCGCACCCTCGCCGACGATGCCGCTGACGACGAGCTGGTCGGGCACGTCTTTGGCCACCATCTCGCCGGTGGCTTCCACCCGGATATGGTCGCGCTGGCTGACCGCGAAGGCGGTCAGTTCACGGAACTCGCCCAGGCAATAGCACAGCGCGTCGATCTGATGGCCGCCGGTGATCGTCAGCAGATTGGCGCCATTGGCGCGGTCGGCCTGATAGGCGCGGTCGATGGTCGGGCCCCAATTCGGGGCGCAGCCGATCGCGCTCGCCGCCAGCACGCGGCCGACATAGCCGTCGGCGATCAGATCCTTCACATAGTTGATCGCCGGCGACATCTGGCCCTGCAGGCCGACGGCATGGCAAATCCCCCGCGCCGCGGCGGCGTCGCGCATCCGCACCGCCTCGTCGCTGTCGCGGCCGAGCGGCCATTCGCAATAAACGTGTTTGCCGGCGGCGATCGCCGCCATGACCGGGCGATAATGGTCCGGCACTTTGACGCTGACGGTCACGAGATCGATATCGGGATGGCGGGCGAGCCGCTCGGGGTCGGAGAATGCCAGCGGCGCCCCGTAATGCCGCGCCGCGGCCTCGGCGGTTTCGCGGCGGGCGGTGCAGACGGCGGCGAGCTCGAATTGCGGGAGCGCGCGCAAGGCCGGGATATGGGCGATCGAAGCGAAGCCGCGGCTGGCGCTCGCCCCGACAATGCCGACCCGGATCCTAGTGCTTGTCAACATCGATGCCTCGCTCGAAACAGGCCAACGCCGAAAGCGGCGCGCCAAGCTTACCATCGGCCGGGACCGCGACCCAGCGATGCGCCGCCGGCGCCGGCCGCCGGTCGTGATCCGCGCGGAGGCGGCGCCGCAAGCGGCGGTCGGCCTCCCCGCAGGGCGCAAGGCTGGTTTGCCGGTTGGGCATATCGGCGCGCCCGAGAGCGGTGCATGCTCGACCCCTCGCAGCGGAGGGGAGTGGCCATGCACGACATCGTCATTCGCGGCGGCACGATCGTCGACGGCACCGGAGCGCCGCGTTTTACCGGCGACATCGCGATCGAGGGCGGTCGGATCACGGCGGTCGGGGGCAAGGCCGGGTCGGGCCGCCGCATTGTCGATGCCGATGGCCTGCTGGTCACGCCCGGCTGGGTCGATGTGCATACCCATTACGACGGCCAGGCGACCTGGGACCCGATCCTCGCGCCGTCATCATGGCACGGCGTGACCACGATCCTGTTCGGCAATTGCGGGGTCGGCTTTGCCCCGGTGCGCCGCGAGCATCATACCGCGCTGATCGAATTGATGGAGGGGGTCGAGGACATCCCCGGCCCGGTGCTCGCCGAGGGCCTGGCCTGGGACTGGGAAAGCTTCCCCGAATATCTCGATGCGCTCGACCGCCTGCCGCGCACGATCGACGTCGCGGCCCAGGTGCCGCATCATCCGCTGCGGGTCTATGCGATGGGCGAGCGCGCAATCCGTCGCCAACCGGCGACGGCCGACGACATCGCGCTGATGCGCACCCTGACGCAGCAAGCGGTGGCGGCCGGCGCGTTCGGCTTTACCACCTCGCGCACCAATGCCCACAAGACCGTAACCGGCGAGATGGTGCCCGGCCGCTTCGCCGAAATCGCCGAGCTGACCGGGATCGGCGCCGGTCTGGGCGCGATCGGCGCCGGCACGTTCGGCATGAACAGCGATTTCGAGGACGAGGCGGCGGAGTTCGACTGGCTCACCCGGCTCGGCCGCGAGAGCGGCCGTCCGCTGTGGTTTTTGCTGACCGACCGGCCGACCGATCCGGCGCGGTGGCGGCGGATCATGGCCGGCGTCCATCGGGCCCGCGCCGCCGGCGCCAACCTCACCGCGCAGATCGCCGGCCGCCCGGTCGGCGTGATCCTCGGCATTGCCACCTCGCTGAACCCGTTTTCGATCCGCGACCAGTATCGCCGCGTCGAGAGCCTGCCCTTGCCGCAGCGGCTCGAGCGGCTGCGCGATCCGGCGGTGCGCCGGGCGATCCTCGCCGACCCGCCGTCGCCGGCGCGAATGGCGCGGCTCGGGCCGCTGATCCAGCTGGTCGCGACGCGATGGGACCGCATGTATGTGATGGGCAATCCGCCCGATTACGAACCGTCGGCGGAGAGCAGCGTCGCGGCGATCGCGGCGCGGACCAACCACACCCCGGAGGAAGTCGCCTATGATTATCTCTGCGGCGATATCGGCAATTTGCTGTTCTTCCCAGTGACCGGCTACGCCCAGGACGACCATGAGCCGATCCGCGAGATGCTGACCGACCCGGCGACCTTGCTCGGGCTCGGCGATGGCGGCGCGCATGTGGCGCAGATCGTCGATGCCAGCATGCCGACCTATATGCTGACCCATTGGGCGCGCGATCGCCGCCGCGGCCCCGGTCTGCCGCTCGAATTCGTGGTTAGGCGGCTGACCGCCGAAACCGCCGACTTTTTCCGGTTTGTCGATCGCGGCCGCTTGCAGCCCGGGTTGCGGGCCGACATCAACCTGATCGACCACGCCGGGCTGCGGCTCTACCCGCCCGAAATCGTCAACGACTTGCCGGCGGGCGGCAAACGGCTGGTGCAGCGCGCCGACGGCTATCGCATGACCCTGGTCGCCGGGACACCGGTGTTTGAAGGCGGCGAGCACACCGGCGCCCTGCCCGGCCGGCTCGTTCGCCGCCGCGCCAGCTAGCGCCGGGCGCGCCAGCCTCGGGCCGCACGCCGGCGCCCGGGCCGGCGCCGCCGCGGCATCGGATGAGGGGACGGAGATGCAGGCAGATTACGTGATCGTCGGCGCCGGGTCGGCCGGCTGCGTGCTGGCCAATCGGCTCACCGAAGACCCGACCATTCGCGTGATCCTGATCGAAGCCGGCGGGCGTGATTGGCACCCGCTCATTCATATCCCGGTCGGCTATATGAAGCTGCTCGACCACAAGCGGCTGACTTGGGGGTTCAAGGCCGAGGCCGATCCCGGCACCAATGGCCGCGCCATCGCCTATCCGCGCGGCCGCGTGCTTGGCGGCTCGTCATCGATCAACGGGCTGATCTATATCCGCAGCCAACCGGAGGATTACGATTACTGGGCGCAGCTCGGCAATCGCGGCTGGGGGTGGGAGGATGTGCTGCCCTATTTCAAGCGCGCCGAGCGCTGGACCGGCGAGGCGGCCGAGATTCACGGCACCGAGGGGAACCTCACCACCTCGCCGATGACCGAGCAGCCGCAGGCGTGCCAGGCGATCATCGCCGCCGCACAGCAGCTCGGCCTCGAATACCGGCCCGACGTCAACAACCTGCCGCGTGGCGCCGGCGACTCGATCGGCTGGTGCCAACAGACCCGCGGCGGACGCCGGCGCGCCAGCGCCGCGGTGACCTATCTTCACCCGGCGAAAAGACGGCCCAATTTACAGATCGTCACCGATGCGCTGGCGCATCGCATCGTCTTTGACGGGCGGCGGGCGGTCGGGGTCGAGTTCTCGCGCCACGGCGATCTGGTCCGCGCCGATGCGGCCCGCGAGGTGATCCTTTCGGCGGGGGCGATCGGTTCGCCGCATCTGCTGCAGCTTTCGGGGGTCGGCGCCCCCGAGGTGCTGCAATCGGCGGGGATCGCGGTGCGGCATGCGCTGCCCGGTGTCGGACAGAATTTTCAGGACCACTATATCGCGCGCATCTCGTGCTATGTGCGCGGTCTCGAGACCCTCAACGAGCGCGCGCGCGGGCTCGGCTTTGCCAACGAGATCCTCCGCTATCTCGTGCAGGGCCGGGGGATGATGACCTTCGGCGCCTCGCTGTGCGCGGCTTCGGTCAAGGTTCTGCCGGAATCGGCGACCCCGGATGTGCAATGCGTGTTCGCGCCGGCGAGCTACAAGCCGGGCCTGATCCGCCAGCTCGACGACCGGCCGGGGATTACCGGCGGACCGTGGCAGATGCGGCCGCTGTCGCGCGGCTATGTTTTGGTGCGCACGCCCGACCCGCACGACCAGCCGGCGATCAACCCGCGCTACCTCGCCGAGGAGACCGATCAGCGGGCGATGGTGGGCGGGCTCAAATTCGTGCGCCGGCTGTTTGCCGCCCCCGCCCTTGCCGACCACATCATCGAAGAGAATGTTCCGGGACCGAGTGTGCAAAGCGACGCCGAATGGCTCGATTACGCGCGCGCGGCCGGTTCGACCGTCTACCATGCGAGCTGCTCGTGTATGATGGGCAATCACGCCATGGCGGTCGTTGATGACCAGCTGCGGGTCCACGGGCTCGAGGCGCTGCGGGTGGTCGATGCGTCGGTGATGCCGGCGGTGAGCTCGACCAACACCAATGCGCCGACAATCATGATCGCCGAAAAAGGGGCGGCGATGATCAAGGCCAGCGCCCGGGAGAAACTGGCGGCGTGAGGGGCCGACCCTGTCGCCTTTCCGCGGCCGCCCTTTTGGCGGCTCGGCAGGCGGGCGCCGGGCGGGCGCTTCCGGGCTCAGGGAAGATAACCGGCGGGGTCTCCGGGCGGCGGCTCCGAGCGACAATCGAAACGGCCGAGCTGTTCGGCGCGGAGCGGCGGGCCCCGCCCGACAACGAACCCGACATCTAGCCGATCCCGCGTCCGGACAACGCATGACGTTCAATGAAATCAAGAATTTCCGCGTCGGTCGCGACACGGGTTTGGGGCAGGTCGCAGAGTGCGCTCAGCACGACCTCGCGCTGCCGCAAATTGGCTGAGGCGAGAGCCGCCGCCGGGTCCCAGGCCGCCACGATGAGGGACGGCTCCGGGGATCGCCGGTCGGCGCAACGGCGGTCGAAAATATCGGAAATGGTATGGGCAAACCCGCCGGGCGGCATCTAAGCAATTGATCTTGCTAGTGCCGTGGCGGATGGGGTGGGATTCGAACCCAAGGTGGGCGTAACCCACGCCGGTTTTCAAGACCGGTGCCTTAAACCGCTCGGCCACCCATCCTGCGGCCGCGATCGTTACCTGAGCCGGCCGCCGCTGCAAAACAAATTCACAACCATCACAGCGCGTTCAAGAAGGCGACGAGATCGGCCTTTTGCTGGTCGGTCAACCCGATCGTGAAGCGCTGGTTGTAAAATTCGACGACATCCGCGAGGGTTTTCGCCGAACCGTTGTGAAAATAGGGGGCGCGCGCCGCCAGACCGCGCAAAATCGGGCCCTTCAGCTTGCCGATATCGGCGCATTTGCCGGTGATCAATGCGCGGCCCGGATCGGTGACGGCGAAGATCTGGCCCGCCAGCGGCCCCGAGACGCACCACAGCGAAAAAATCGGCAATCCGGTCAGGTCCAAAACCGGCGGGGTGTTGGCCCCCGCATCGGCCACCCCGATATTCAGCGGCGCCTTTACCGAGTGGTCGCCGGCATTGGGCGTGTCATGGCAGGTGCCGCAGAACCCGCTGATGATCGGCTGTCCGAGCGCGTCGTTCAAACCGCCCACACCGGTGATGTTGAATTTGACGCTGTTAAACACCTGCTCGCCGCGGGCAATCGCGGCCCGAGCGGCGCCGGCGCCGGCCCCGCTCGCCGGATCCCAGGCGTCGTAAAGGGTAAACACCTGCGACGTGAACGGGGCGCCGCTCGGATTGCCGCCAAGCGGGTCATTGGCGCCGATAAAGAACCTGGTCACTTGCCGGGCCAAGGACGCGGGCCCGCCCTCCGCCCCGCCATCCGCGAGCCACCGCGCCTGATCATCGTAAATCTGGGCGGTGAACAATCCCGCGCCCGGCGGCGTCGTCGCGCAGGCGGCGGGCGTATCGGCGCGCGTGCAGCCCTCAAAGGCGACGATCTGCCGGCGCTGCGCCAAACCGGGGGCGGCGCCGGCCTGGGCGTGGACCAGCGTGGCGTCGGCGGCCTGACTGAACAGGTCGGGCTCGCGCCCGTCCCACATGATCGTGCTCAGGAAGCCGAGATTGGTGGCCGGCAATGGTCGCCGGTAAACCGAGACGACGCCCCTGGTCGGGCTGGTCAGGCCGGTGGTCGGGTTGGTGGTGCAGTCATAGGGGTCGGCGACATTCAAGACCTCAAATTCGGCCGCGGCCGGCATCGGCAGACCGATGCGGATCAGCCCCTTTTCGAGGAGCAGCCGGTAGGCGTTGCGCTTGGCCTGCGGGGTCGAGACATCGGCCGATGGGCAGGTCGCCCGTCCACCAGACGGAAGAGCGGATCATTGTCGTCGGCCGCGAACCGGGCGCGCACATCGCGGGCGCTGATCGTCCACCCGTCTTGCGGCTGGTGGCAGGTGAAACAGGTGCGGCCATTGGTCCCCAAATTCACGAAAAAGGGGCTCTGGGCGGTGAATGTCGGCCCCGCGGAATGGAGGGTGGCGATCAGGCCGGCGGGATCGCGGTCGATCTCGAATTTCGGGACCAGCGGCGGCGCCGGCTGCACGAGCGGGCTTCGATCCGGGAACAACCGTTGCATTTCCCGGGCATGGGAAATCTCTCCGGCGAGCGTGCCGTTGGGCTGCGGGCTTTGCGCCAGCGCGGCCGCGCCCAAACCTGCCAGCGCCAGCCCCGCCAGCCCCGCGATTGACAGCGACCGCTTCGACATGTCGCGCTTCCCCAACCGGTCCTCGCCCGCCGCCTAAGGTAATCAACCTTTCCGCGGCCGACTGTAATCCCGGTCACAGCGCCGGGGCGCGTTCTCGGGCTTGGCGCGCATCGGCGCTTGAATCCGGCCTCGGGGCCGGGGGCTCGGGGCTCGCCCGGATGCGGTCTCGCGCTTGCCGGTCGGGCCCCCGCTTGCCGGAATGGAACGGCGGGCACCCCGGCCGCGAAGAGGCGCTATAATGGACAAGGCGCAGCGGGGAGGTGTCATGCATCCAGGCTTGTTGAAGCGACGCCGGCTCGCGCTCGGCGCCGGGTTTGCCGCGGCGTTGGCGGCGTTGCCGGTCATGCCGGCGCGGGCGCAGTATTACGCCCCCTATTATGCGCCCTGCGCACCCAACCCGCTGTTGTGGCCGGTTTGCGTCGCGGGCGCCGTGGTCGGCACCGCCGCTGCACTGGTCACCGCACCGTTCTGGCTGGTGACCGGGCCGCCGCCGCCTTCCTGGTACGGCTTTTGGGGGCCGCCCTACCCGGTGCCGCCCTATTACGGGCCGCGTTACTATCCGCCGCCGCCGGCACCGCCGCCGGCGACACCGCATTGAGCCCGCCGGCCGCGGGCTTGTTCCGGGCGTGGGAGACAAATCATGCGCTTTGGCATCGGCCAGCCGGTCACGCGCAAGGAGGACCGGCGCTTTCTGACCGGGCGGGCGCGCTATGTCGCCGATCTCGACCTGCCGCGCCAGGCCTATGCGGCGATCGTCTATTCGCCGCACGCCCATGCCCGCATTCGCGGCATCGACACATCCGCGGCCGCCGCCATGCCCGGGGTCTATGCCGTGCTGACCGGTGCGGATTGGGCGCAGGACGGTCTCGGCGCGCTCGAACCCGAGGCGATGGCCGATGACCGCGGCGTCCCGCTCGGCATTCGCACCGCGCATTTTCCGCTGGCGCTGGACCGGGTGCGCTATGTCGGCGAGCGGGTCGCCCTGGTTGTCGCGGCGAGCGAGGCGCAGGCGCAGGACGCGGCCGAGCGGGTCATGGTCGATTATCAGCCGCTGCCCGCGGTCACGACGACCGAGGCGGCGCTGCGCCCGGGCGC
>JAJPIH010000368.1 GCA_021324875.1 Alphaproteobacteria bacterium | reverse complement strand
CGGGGTCAGGCAGGCCAGCAACCAGGCGAGTTCGGCATGCGCCGAAACCATGCTCTGATTGAAGATGATGCAACATTGGGGATCGATCCCGGCGGCGATATAGGCGGTGGTCACCTCGCGGGTATTCGCGCGCAACTCGTCCGGGTCTTGCGGCAGGGTCAGCGCATGCAGATCGACGATGCAGAAGATGCATTCAAAGTCGTTCTGCAGCGCCACCCAGTTGCGAATGGCGCCGAGGTAATTGCCGAGATGCAGGTTGCCGGTCGGCTGGACGCCGGAAAAGATACGGTTCATAAGCCGCCTGTTAGCGCTGGCGCGAGGCCGCGGTCAAGCCGGTTGCCGGACGCAGCCGGCGGCGCAGCATCCGCCAATCGGCCACGCCCAAGGCGAGCGCCAACAGCGCGAAGGCGGCAAGCCCGGCGCCGCACAGCACGGCCAGAGCGGCGATGCGGACCGGGGCGGCGGCGGTTAAGGCTGCCGCCAGCGCCGCCCGCAGCAGCGCCAGCGCCACCCCCATGCCCAACGCCGCCGCCGCGATCCGCGGCAGGTTGCGCCGCGCCCGCGGGTCGAGCCCGAACAGCCCGCGGCGCCGCAACAAGGCCACGAGGGTCAGCGCATTGAGCCAACCCGCCGCGCTCGTCGCCAGCGCGATCCCGACATGCGCCAGAAACTGCATCAAAACCAGGGTCAGCAGCAGATTGACCGCCATCGCGGTAATCGCGACCTTGACCGGGGTGGCGGTGTCGTGGCGCGCGTAAAAAGCGGGGGCGAGGACTTTGACCAAGACAAAGGCGGGCAGCCCCGCGGCATAGGCGGCCAGGGCGGCGGCGGTCCAGGCGGTGTCGTCGGGACCAAAGGCGCCGCGCTGGAACAACACGGCGAGGATCGGCTGGGCCAGCACCGCAAGCCCGACCGCCGCTGGCAGGGTCAAGAGCAGCGCCAGTTCGAGCCCGCGGTTTTGTGTCTCGATTGCGGCTGCGTGTTCGCCGCGGCGCAGATGACGCGACAGCGGCGGCAGGATCGCGGTGCCGACGGCGATCCCGACCACCCCCAGCGGCAGCTGGTTCAAACGGTCGGCGTAGTAGAGGTAAGACACCGAGCCGCCCGGCAGAAACGACGCCAGCGCGGTTGAAATCAACAGGTTGACCTGTGTCACCCCGGCGCCGACGGCGCCCGGCCCCATAATCGCCAGCGTGCGCCGCACATCGGGCGTCAGCCGCGGCCAGGGCAGGCGCAGCGCGAGGCCGGCGCGGGCGCAGGAAACCATCAGCCAGAGAAACTGGGCAAGGCCGGCGGCGGTGACCGCCCAGGCCAGGGCGCGACCGTCCCGCCAGTCGAAGCGCCGCATCAGCAGCAACGCCGCGATCATGAACAGGTTCAACAGGATCGGGGTCGCCGCGGCGGCCGCGAACCGGTCGACCGAATTGAGTACCCCGCCCTGCAGCGCAACCAGCGCGATGAACAGCAGATAGGGAAAGGTGATGCGGCCGAGAGCCACGGCCAGCGCGAATTTTGCCGGATCGTCGCCAAATCCGGGCGCGATCACCCGCATCAGCGCCGGCATGAAAATCTCGCCCGCCAGCACAAATATCACCAGCGCGGCCAGCAGCACCGCCAACGCGTCTTCGGCAAAACGGCGCGCCCGCTCCTTGCCCCGCGTCGCCATCATTCCGGCGAACAGCGGCACAAACGCGGCGCTGAGCGCGCCTTCGGCAAACAGGCTGCGGAACAGGTTGGGCAGGCGCCGGGCGACAAAAAACGCATCCGCAACCGGCCCCGCCCCCAATATCGCCGCGGTCAGGATGTCGCGGACAAATCCCAGGATTCGGCTCACCAGCGTATAGGAGCCGACCGTGGCGACCGAGCGGAGTAGCGACATGACCGCGGCTTTAGTCGAAAACCCGATCCACGAAAACGCCCCCTCGGGGATCAGGGGGCGAAATGGCGCAACAGCCACTCCAGGGTTTGCGCCGGCGCCTCCTCGGGCACGTAGTGGCCGCAAGGCAGCGCCCCACCCCGGGCGTCGGTCGCGTAGTGGCGCCGCCATACCGCCAGCACGTCGCCATGCACGCCTTCGGTGTGGCTCTTGGCGCCCCAGATGACCAGCAGCGGCACCGTGATCTTGCGCCCCGCCTCGAAATCGGCCGTGTCCATTTCGAGATCGCAGGTCGCGCAGGCGCGATAATCGGCGCATGAGCCTTTGATCGTCTTCCAATTAAAGCAGCGAACATATTCGGCAAAGGCTTCGGGGTCGAAAAAGCCGAGGCCGATCCCGGGCTTTGACAGCTTCTTTTCCATGTACCATTGCGCCGGCACTGCCGCCAAAAGCCGCTCGGGAAAGTCGTAGGGTTGGGCCATCAAGGCCCAGTGCCAGGAACGCAGCGCCCACTCGCGCGAGGTGTGGGTCCAAATGTGGTGGTTCGGCAGGATGTCGATCAGCGCCGCCCGTTTGACCCGTTCGGGATGGTCAAGGCACATCCGCGCCGTCGTGCGGGCGCCGCGATCGTGGCCGGCGACAAAGAATTCCCGGTAGCCGAGCCGTTCCATGACCTCGACCTGGTCCTGCGCCATCGCGCGGAACGAATAGTTGATGTTGTTGGGGCCGGCGTCATCGGGACCGACGCTGTCGCCGTAGCCGCGCAAATCGGCGGCGACGACGTGGAATCGCTTGGCGAGCTCACCCGCGATCTTGCCCCAGGAAGCGTGGGTCAGCGGATTGCCGTGCAGCAACAGGAGCGGCGGGCCGTCTCCGCCGTGACGCAGATGGATGCGCGCCCCGGTGGTCTCGATCTCGGTCGTCGTGAACCCTTCGAACATCTGCTGGTCTCCATCGCTGCGACACGGCCGGAGCCATGTTCACACGAACTCAGCCGCCGTACTATCCCCGCTCATCCACCGCGCGCTACGAACCCGGTCCAGCATGATCAAGCCGATGCGGCAGCGTTGGAGCCCGCTTCGCGTTTCGCCTCCCGCCAGGCTTTGCGCTGAGCGCGCGATGCGCGTATAGGGGTTGCAGGCGGCAATCTGCGGGGCAAGCATCGTGGGGGAGCGCCGGTTCGTCGTCGAATTGATCAAGCCGTCGCACTACGACGATGACGGCTATGTGATCCAATGGTGGAAATCGTGGATCCCGTCAAATTCGCTCGCCTGCCTCTACGGATTGGCGCGCGACGTCGCCGCCCGCAAGGCGCTTGGGCCCGAGATCGCGATCGAGATCCACGCCTATGACGAATGCCACACGGTGATCCCGATCGGCCGCATCATCCGCCGCATCAAGACCGCCGGTGCCGGGCTTGTCTGTCTCGTCGGCGTCCAATCCAACCAGTTCCCGCGGGCGATGGATCTCGCCCGTCGGTTCCGGCAAGCCGGCGTTGCTGTCGCAATCGGCGGCTTTCACGTCTCGGGCTGCCTGGCGATGCTGCCGCAATTGCCGCCCGATCTCGACGCCGCGCGCGCGGCCGGGGTTGCACTCTTTGCCGGCGAAGCCGAGGGCCGCCTCGAAAACGTGTTTGCCGACGCGCTCGCCGGGCGGCTTCGGCCGATCTACAATTTTATGGATGATCTGCCCGGGCTGCAGCGGCAGGTCACACCGTTTCTGCCGATCGACATCGTGCGCCGCTATGGCGAGACGATCGGCGCCTTCGATGCCGGCCGCGGCTGTCCGTTGCAATGCAGCTTTTGCACGATCATCAATGTTCAGGGGCGTAAATCGCGCTGGCGCGACGCCGACGATGTCGAGCGGCTGGTGCGCGCCAACCTCGCCCAAGGCGTCTTTCGTTTCTTTATCACCGACGACAATTTCGCCCGCAACCGCAATTGGGAAGCGATCTTTGACCGGCTGATCGAGATGCGGGAGAAGGAGGGGCTGCGTCTGCAATTCATCATTCAGGTCGATACGCTCTGCCACCGCATCCCCAACTTTGTCGACAAGGCCGCGCGCGCCGGCTGCAAGCGGGTCTTTGTCGGGCTCGAAAACATCAACCCCGACAACCTGCTCACAGCAAAGAAAAAACAGAACCGCGTGCACGAATACCGCGAGATGTTCCTGGCTTGGCGGGCGCGCGGTGTCATCACCTATGCCGGCTATATCCTGGGT
>JAJPIH010000338.1 GCA_021324875.1 Alphaproteobacteria bacterium | reverse complement strand
CCGCGCCGCCGGTGATGCCGGCGATAAACCGGTCGAGAAACAGATTGTAGGCGATCGCTACCGGGATGCTGGCGATCAGCGCACCGGCCATGATCTCGCCCCAAAAGAAGATGTCGCCGCGAATGAGATCGGTGGCGACGCCGAGCGTGATCGGCTTTTGGTCGGAGGCGGAAATGAAGGTCAGTGCATAAACGAATTCCTGCAAACTCAGCGTAAAGGTGAAAATAATCACGGTCAGGATCGCCGGCAGCGACAGGGGCAGGACCATTTTGACAAAGGCGCCGAACAGGCTGCAGCCATCGACGATCGCCGCCTCCTCGACTTCGCGCGGCACGGCGCGAAAAAACCCCATCAACAGCCAGGTGCAAAACGGGATTGTGAAAGTCGGATAGACGACGACCAGCGACCACAGCGAATTCTGCAGCCCGAGCCAGGTTATGACCCGCGACAGCGGCAAAAACAGCAAGGTCGGCGGCACCAGATAGGTCAAAAAGATGCCGATGCCCAGCGCCTCGCCGCTACGGCCGGAAAGCCGCGTCAGGGCATAGCCGGCCGGGATCGCGGTCAACAACGTGATCGCGACCACGCACAGGCCGATGATCAGCGAATTGAGCATCCACCGCACAAACAATGTCTGTTCGAACAGGTAACGGAAATGTTCAAGGGTCGGGGGCTGGTTGAACCAGAACGGGATATTTGTGACGTTGTAGAGGTCGGGATTGGTTTTAAACGCGGTGATCAGCATCCAGTAAAACGGGAACGCGGCGAGGATGACAAAAAACGCGACAGCGCCGTAAAACGACGTTTCCCGGGCGACGGTATTGACCAACCGGGGCACGTCAGATCTCCTGTCGCCGGATAAAGCGCAGCATCACGATGACCAGGATGAACAGGACCGGCAGCATGAACAGCGAGATAGCGGCGCCATGCGCGACGTCGCCGGAGATGATGCCGACCTGAAAGCCCTCGAAACCCAGGACCGAGGTCGCGTTGACCGGCCCGCCATTGGTAAGCAGATAGACGATCGAAAGATCGGTAAACGTAAAGACAAGACCGAAAACCAGCCCGACGACAACGATCGGCATGATCATCGGCAAAATGATCTGATAGTTGCGTCGCCAGAAGCCGGCGCCGTCGACCGTCGCGGCGTCGATCACATCTTGTGGGATCGCGGTGATGCCGGCGAGAAAGATGACGATCGCAAATGGGAAAAAACGCCAGGCATTGACGACAATCACGCTCAACATCGCCAGCCCTGGATCAACGAGCCAATTGGGCGCGTCGGTACGCGTGACGATCCCCAGCGCAATCAGGGTCCAGTTGATCACGCTGTAAAGCGAATCAAACATCCACTCCCAGGCGACCGTAGCCAGCGCGATCGGTACCACCCACGGCAGGATGATCAGCGCCCGTACAATCTTGCGTCCCGGGAATGGCCGCAACAGCAGCAATGCTCCAAACTTGCCGAGAATAAGCCCAAGAATCTGCGAACCAAACGTAAAAATGAAGGTGTTCGCCAGCGTTCGGCGAAACACGCCGCTGTTGATGACGTCGATAAAGTTCTGCAGGCCGACGAAATGGTAACTGGGGTTATAGACGGTGTAGGCGCTGAGCGAATAATAGACGGCGAGCAAAAACGGCACCCCGACCAGGGCCAGCACGTAAATGATGGCCGGCGCCAGAAACAGTGTCCCCAGCACCCGCGGCCGGTCGAAGACGAATTCGAACCGAGACCGGCGTGCCTGCAACCTCTCGGCAAGTGCGACCATAACCTTCTCGCTCAGCTTTGGCGGCGACGGACGCCGCTCTGATCAAAATAGCGCAACGCGTCATTGCGCACCGCGAAGGGATGCCATTCGCCGGGACGGATCGCGGCCAGCGGCACATGTGCGGGCGGCAGCTTGGCGGTGATTTCTTGCGCCGCCGACCTCCCTTCGAGCCGGCCGTAAACGATCCGCTCCGAGCCGAGGTATTCGGAGCGTTCGATAAAGAACGAAAATTCGGTGACCTCGCCGTTTTCGATCATCTCGCGCGGCAGAAAATCCTCCGGGCGGAAGCCGAGATGTCCGCCGTTCCAATCGATCAAATTCATCGGCGGGGTGCCGACAAAGGTCGCGACAAAGCGGTCGGCGGGGTCGTCGTAGATGGACGCGGGCGTGCCGATCTGGCGCACCCGCCCGTGGTCGATCACCGCGATGCGGTCGCCCATGCCCATGGCCTCCACCTGATCGTGGGTGACGTAGATCGTGGTGGTGCCGACACGCTGCTGAAACTGCTTGATTTCGTTGCGCGCGGACGAGCGCAACTTGGCGTCGAGATTGGACAGGGGTTCGTCGAGCAAAAGGGCGGTCGGTTCGCGAACCAGCGCGCGGGCGAGGGCCACGCGTTGCCGCTCGCCGCCCGAAAGCTGCCGCGGCCGGCGGTCGAGCAGATGCTCGATGCCGAGCAGTGCCGAGGCCCATGCGACCTTGGTCCGGATCTCGTCTTTGGGGACGCGCTGTGTCTTCAGAGGAAAGGCGATATTGTCGCGGACCGTGTAGTGGGGGTAGAGCCCGTAAGTCTGAAACATCATCGCGATGCCGCGGGCGCGCGGTGGCAGGTCGTTGACCACCATGCCGTCGATGGCGATGTCCCCCGCGGTTTGTTTTTCGAGGCCGGCAATGATGCGCAAAAAGGTCGTCTTGCCACAGCCCGAAGGGCCAAGCAGTACCAGGAATTCGCCGTCCGCGACCGACAGGCTAACGCCGTCGATCGCCGACACATCGCCGAATTTCTTGGTGATTTCGGTTGCGGTAACGGTCGCCATCGAAGGTCCTGATGGATCGTCTGACGGGACATCGGTGCGGTCATCGGCGCTCTGCGGCCGGCGCCGCACCGGCGCCCGATTTCAGCTGCTCACGCCTGCCATTTGTGGAAGATCAGCTCCGCCTCATGGGTTCCCCATTTGACCGCCTCCTCGGGCGTCATCGCTCCGGTTGCCGCCTTGGTCATCATGTCGCAAATGACAAAGTCGTTATAAACTTCGTCGGTCGCGGCCCAGGCGGGGCCAGGCCAGCCGGCGACCGCGCTCCATTCGTCCGAATTCTGCAAGATCGCAAGCTTGGTCGGCGGATGCGAGGTCGGGTCATTGGACAGGATCGGCATCGGCCTTGGCACGATGTTCTTAAACACCGGCATGTTGTATCCGGTGCTGGCCTTGAAGGCGTCGACCCAGTTGTCGGCATAATAGCGCAGGAATTCGAGTGCGGCCTCCGGGTTTTTGGCAAATTTCCAGATGCCGTAAGAATTCGAAGCGGCACCGCTCAGTCGCCGCACCGGCCCTTTCGGCGGCTCCCACATAAAGATGTTGTCGGCGAGCTGCGGGTTGATCTGCTGCGCGGTGCGGTAGGCCGAAATCGGGTTCATGATGTAGCTGCCGACCCCGGAATCAATATACTTGTTGTTGCTGGAATCGTCCCAAGACAAGACTTCGTTGGTCATCGCTTCCTTGTAGAGCGCAGCGGCAAACTTGACCGCTTCGACCGCCGCCTTGCTATCGAGCGTAACATGCTTGCCGGTTTCGTCCTGGACGCTGGCGCCAAAGCTCCACAGCAACGCCCGCCAAGTCAGGTTGGGATCATTGCTGCGGGCCAGCGAGATGCCGACCGGGTGGCCCTTAGCCTTCAATTTAGCGCCGCCCTTGCGCACGTCGTCCCACGTGTCGGGCGTCATCCCGATCTCGTCCCACAGGTCTTTGCGGTACATGCCTGGCAGATTGATGTAATAATCTGGATAAGCAGACCACGTCTTGTCGTCTTGATTATAAGCGATCTGGCGGCCAATGATACTTACCTGACCATAATTTTTCTCGATATCTTCGACAAGCTTGGTCATGTCTATTAGGTATTTGCGATACAAGTGCGGACCGCCGGCGCCGTTCCACATAAACAAGTCATGACCCGATTGCGCTGTGACCTCGGCGGCGGCGCGCGCGGCGATATTCTGTTCGGGAATGTGGTCGACGGTGACCGAAATGCCATTTTTGTCGCCCCAGTCGCGGGCGAATTTGTCGAACCACACGTCAAAGGCGGGAACGAAATGGCTCCATTGGATGATGGTCAAGGTCTTGGTCTGAGCGAGAGCCCGGCTGACAAACGGGGCCCCTAAAAGGGGCGCGGTTCCCGCCGCCGCCAGAGCCAGACCGGACCGCGTGATAAAGCCGCGACGGCTGATTCGCGGTTCGAAGGATCGGCCTCCCGATGACATTGTTGTCCTCCCGATAGGAATCTTGTTTACGGTTGCGCTTCAAAAACAATTTTCTCGAACGAAAGTTGCCCAGTGCGGCGTCATGGCAGGACCATCCGGCGCCACCGTCCTTGCCGGTTTCACAGCGGACCGACAGGGGTCGCCGACGGGCAGCCCGGCGGCGGGGGCGGGTCGGGCGCGCCGTGATGGATCGCCAAGGTGCCGGTGTCGACCAAGGTGATCAGGCAAGAGATGTTAAGCACGGCAAGACCAATGGCGATCATCATCAAGAACGGGTTCAGCCGCTCGGCGGCGCGGTCGAGCCGGCGCAACAGCGGCTGGTGTGAACCGCGGCGGCGCCAAAAGAACGGTTCCATGTCAGCACCTTTGTCGCATTTTCGGGCCGGGCCGCGACGGGTCAGCTGACCGGAACCGCGTCGCGGGCCATCGCCGTCGCCGGCTCGGTCTCGGTGAAGGATTCGAGATTGCCCAAGGTCTCGCGGCCAAGTGCAAACGGGATGCACGCGCCGATCGTGACCATCGCAATCATCGTCCCGAAAAAGATCGTCGGCGAAGCCGTGTGCGAGACCATCACAAACGGCACGAGGACCCCGGCGAAAATCCGGGCAAAGGATTCGCCAAAGAAATGGCCGCGCCCGCGCAGCGCCGTCGGGAATTGCTCGGACAGATACATGCGCACGGCCGGGAAGATCGACAGCGTCGTGAACCCGGTAATCAGGGCGCCGGCGCTAAACACGATCGTGGCGGCCGGCCCCGCCCGATGCGCCAGCACCATCAGCAACAGACCCGGGATCGATGCCAAAAAGGCGAGCGTGATCGTCCAGCGCCGCCCGATCACTTCCATGATATAGCCGTTGAACAGCTTGCCGGGGATGCTGGCGGCAAACACCAGCGAGCTGAGACCAAAGCTGAGCGCCACCGCCGCCCCCTGGCTGACGAGCGCCTTCGGCAGCAGGATCGCGATCAGATAATAGACGGTGCCGCCGCACAAACCGCACAAGATCCCGGTCGCGGTCCAGCGCAGCTGGCCGCGCCCGAACAGCCGCCAGAATGGCGGCAATTGTTCGCCGCGCGCGATCTCGCCGGCGCCGAGCTCGGAGAGCGCCATCGGCGCCACCCGGTTGCCGCAGCGCCGGATCATCAGATTGACATTGTCGATCGCGGCCTGGGCGCGGCCGCGACGCAACAGCCAGCGCGGGCTCTCCGGGATCAAGAAGTAAACGAGGACCGGGGCGATAAACAGGGTCACGCCGCCGGGCAGGCCGACGAGCTGAAAGCCGCGCGGGTGGTCGGCAAGGATGAAGCCGACAAAGGGCAGCAAGGTGAACGCCGTCGCCAGCAAGGTTTCATAGATCGCGGCGTAAGTCCGCCGATGCCGCGCCGGCATCAGTTCGGCGGCGATCGGAAACGGCGCCGAGATCGTAAAGCCCAGGAAAAATCCGGTAATCAGCCGCAGGATCAACAGCTGCTCGAAGCTTTTTACAAACAGGATCAGCAGCGTGCACAGCGTGCTCAAAATCACGCCGATCTGCATCACGCTGAGCCGGCTGATGCGGTCGGACATCGCCGCGGCAGCAAAGCCGCCGATCACGACCAGAAAGGTCGGCCAGGTGGCAAGCGCGCGGACCGCGTCGGGGTCCATATGGAGGGGCTTTTTGGCCAGCACCAGCAGCGAGCCGGTCAGCGCCAGATCGTAGCCCTCGATAAAACCGACAAAGCCGAGGACCACGATAATGACCAGGTGATAGGCGCTGAACGGGATGCTGTCGAGCTTGCGCCCGAGCACAAAGCTGGCCGGCGTCGATGCGACATCGATCGGATCGGCGGTCATCGTTTCCTCCTATATCGGCGCCGCCTGATTGCGCGGCGCGACGCCCGGCGGCACGGCGCGCGCGGTGGTGAGGCGCAGGGTCTTCGGCGGGGACGGCGCGGTCTCGGCCGGCGTGCCGGCGGCGCTGCCCCGGCTGGCGGCATGAGGCTGCGCCCGCCCGGCGCGCCATCCCTTCGACGGTCGGTCCGATGGCGGGCGACGACCCGAGCCGAGCCGCAAAAAGCTGATCTTCTCTTCTTCTTCGCGCTGCAAACGGGTCCGCACCCGCAGCAGATCGCGCCAGCTCAGATAGCCTTTGAGGGTGCCGTCATCGCGTGAGATCACCGGCAGATGGGCGATATTGGCGTGGCTCATGCGATCGATGACCGTTTCAAGATATTCGTCGGGAAAGGCGGTCGCGACCCGGCTGCCGGCAAGCAATTCGCCAAGCGGCGCGCGGCGATGGCGGCCGGCGCGGCGCCACGCCAAGACCCGCGGTGGATCGACGACACCGAGCACGCGACCCTCGCCGTCGACGACCGGGAAGCTCGGATGGCGGGTGGCGGGGTCGGTCAGCAGCCGGGCAAACTCGTGCAGCGTCATCGTCGCCGGAACGGTCTCGACGGCGACGGTCATGACCTCGGAGACCCGGGTCAGCGCAAACGGGTCGACCCGGTATTCGCGCAGCAGATGGTGGCCACGGCGGGCGATTTTCTCGGTCAGGATCGAGCGGCGCATGGCCAGCACGGTCAGCAAATGCGCCGGTACGCAAGCTGCGATCAGCGGCAGCAGCAGATGCGTGTTGCCGGTCAGCTCGACGGCAAAGAACGTCGCCGTCAGCGGCGAGCGCATCGTCCCGCCCATCGTTGCGCACATCGCTACAAGCGGCCAAAAGCCGGGGCTCGCCGCCGGCAACACGTAGGCGAGTGCTGCCCCCATGCTGCCGCCCATGATCAGCAACGGTGCGAGCACGCCGCCCGAAGTGCCCGAGCCAAGCGCCACCGCCCAGATCACCGCTTTGACCGACAGCAGCAGCAGGGCCGCGTCCAATGCCGTCGGGCCGCTCAGCATGCGCGCGATGTTGTGATAGCCGACGCCCAGCGCCTGCGGCTCGATCAAGCCGCCCAGCCCGACCACCACCCCGCCCAGCACCGGCCACCACATCCAGTGGATCGGCAGCTTCAAGAACAGGTCTTCGCAGCCATAGACGAGTTGGGTGAGCAGGCACGACAGCAGCCCGCTCATCAGCCCGATCCCGATCCAGCCGCCGAATGCGGCGAGCGACATCTCGGGGCTGCCATGGAACGGGAACAACGGCGTCGGCAGCCCAAGCCAGTACCGCTCGAGCGCCGCGACAATTGCCGCGGTGGCCACCGGGACAAAGCTGCGCGGCGTCCACTCGAACAGCAGCAATTCGACGGCGAGCATGATCGCCGCGATCGGGGTGCCGAACACCGTCGTCATGCCGGCCGCAGCGCCCGCCACCAACAACGTCTTGCGTTCGGCGTCGCTGACCGGCAACAGCTGCGCGATCAGCGAGCCGATGGCGCCGCCGGTCATGATGATCGGGCCCTCGGCGCCGAACGGACCGCCGGTGCCGATCGCGATTGCCGAGGAGAGCGGTTTGAGGATTGCGATTTTGAGGTCGAGCCGGCTGCGGCCCAACAGGATGGCCTCGATCGCTTCGGGAATGCCGTGGCCGCGGATACGCTCGCTGCCATACCGCGCCATCAGCCCGACAATGACCGCGCCGCCTACCGGAACCAGGGCTGCGGCCAGCCCGAGCGGCGAGGCGGCAATCGACCGCACCGCCAGGCTGGCCCGGCCGAAATAAGCGAGGTTGGTGAACAGTCGGATCAGATTGAGCAGCGCCACCCCGGCGGCGACCCCGGCGGTCCCGACGACCACGGCGATCGCCATGATCACCAGCACGCGCGGGCTCGTGGTGAAATCGCCGAGCCGATTTGCCCGGCCGCCGTCGTCGAGAGCGAGATGGGGCGGGGTGTCGAGGTGGGGTAAGGTGCGAATGTCCAATCGCCTCTCCGAAACCCTTGGGGCGCCGGTTTAATATCGTAGTACGATATATATGGGCAAGCCAAAGCACAGCCGCACCCCCGCGCAACATCCCGCGCCGCGGTCGGATCCACTGCCGGCGCTGGATGACGCCGGCTATCGCACGCTTGCCGATTTTCGCTACTTGTTGCGGCAATTTCTCGAATTCAGCCAAGCCGCGGCGCGTCGTGCCGGCCTCACCCCCCGCCAGCACCAGGCGCTGTTGGCAATCCGCGGCTTTTCCGCGGCCGGCTCGCCGACGATCGGCGATCTCGCCGAGCGCTTGCGCCTTCGCCATCACAGTGCGGTCGAACTCGTCGACCGCCTGGTCGAAGCGGGATTATGCGTGCGCCTCCATGACGCGGCCGATCGCCGGCGCGTGCGGCTGGGGCTGACCGACCATGCCGAACGCCTGCTCGCCGATCTCTCGGCCGCCCACCTCGCCGAATTGCGGGCGTTGCGCCCCTCGCTGCGGGAAATTCTCGATCGTCTCGATCCCGACAGCCGACCGGTCCGGCCGCTTGACACGCCGCTGCCGCGGCAAGGTTAGCTCTCCAGCAAAGGCCCAGGACGCTGCACGTTAATGCCTGCCTCAGCCGACGACGATAAGGGCCTCTCCGCTGACGAAGCAGCCGCATGGCTTGCCCGATACGGCCGCAACGAGATTGTGGAGCAGAAACCCGGGTGGG
>JAJPIH010000140.1 GCA_021324875.1 Alphaproteobacteria bacterium | reverse complement strand
GCCAAGGGGTCGGCGAAAAGGTGGCGCTGGTTACCGACGGCCGGTTTTCCGGCGCGACCCACGGCTTTTGCATCGGCCATGTCGGGCCGGAAGCCGCGGTCGGCGGCCCGATCGCCCTGCTGCGCGACGGCGACCGGATCACGATCGATGCGGTTGCCGGCACAATCGATGTGGCGCTGAGCGAGGCGGAACTGGCCGAACGGCGCCGCCTCTGGACGCCGCGCCGCAACAATTACCAATCCGGGACGTTGTGGAAATATGCGCAGACCGTCGGCGACGCCGAAAAGGGGGCCGTGACCCATCCCGGCGCCCGCGCCGAAACCCACGTCTTCGCCGATATCTAGGCGCCGCTCGCGAGCGCGATGCCGGTCTGATGTCGCCCCCGCGCGGGCTCCGGCAGGGGCGACAAAAGGTGTCGATGGTGCGCCGGGTTCTGCGCCGCCGCCAGAAGCTGCGCCGCAATCGGCAATGCTCGCCGCGGAGCCGATCGCGACCCGGCCCTCCTTTAGGCAAAACCGGCCGGTCGGGGTGGGCGGGCTTGCCTAGCCGGCGAGCTTTTTCGTCAGCAGCTCGTTGACCAGCGCCGGGTTGGCCTTGCCGCCGGTGGCGCGCATGACCTGGCCGACAAAAAAGCCGTAAAGCTTGTCGCGGCCGGCGCGGTACTGGGCGACCTTGTCGGCCTGCGCGGCGAGCACGTCGTCGATCGCCGCCGCGATCGCATCGGCGTCGGTGACTTGGCGCAGCCCTTTTCGTTCGACGATCGTGCCGGGATCGGCGCCGGTCGCCACCATTTCGGCGAACACATCCTTGGCCAGCCGCCCGGAAATCGTGCCGTCGGCGACGAGGTCGATCAGCGCCCCGAGCTGCGCGGGCGATACCGGCGAGGCCTCGATGCCGATCTCGAGCCGGTTGAGGGCGGCGAACAGGTCGCCCATCACCCAATTGGCGGCGGTCTTGGGATTGCGGCCGCGCGCGACCTGCTCGAAATAAAGCGCTGTCGCTTGCTCGGCGACCAGGACGGCGGCATCCTCCGGAGACAGCCCCAGCTCGCCGACAAACCGCGCCTTTTTGGCGTCGGGCAGTTCGGGCAGCCCGGCGCGCAGCTCTTCGACCCAGGCCGGATCAAGCACCAATGGCACGAGGTCCGGGTCGGGAAAATAGCGGTAGTCATGCGCGTCCTCCTTGGAGCGCATCGGCCGGGTGACGCCGCGGGCGACATCGAACAGGCGGGTTTCCTGGACGACCTGGCCGCCCTGTTCGATCACCTCGACCTGGCGGTGCGCCTCGTATTCGATCGCCTGCATGACATGCCGCACCGAGTTCAGGTTCTTGATCTCGCAGCGCGTGCCATAGGCGGCACCGGGTCGCCGCACCGAAACATTGGCGTCGAAGCGCAGCGAGCCTTCCTCCATATTGCCGTCGCAGGTGCCGAGATAGCGCAGGATGGTGCGCAGTTTGCGCAAATAAAGGCCGGCCTCTTCGGCGCTGCGCAAATCGGGCTCGGAGACGATTTCCATCAGCCCGATCCCAGCCCGGTTCAGATCGACAAAGCTCCAATGCGGGTGCTGGTCGTGCAGGCTTTTGCCGGCGTCCTGCTCGAGGTGCAACCGGGTGATGCCGATCGTGCGGGTCGAGCCGTCGGGCAGGTCGAGCACGATCCGGCCGTGCCCGACGATCGGTTGCGAATATTGCGAGATCTGGTAACCGGCGGGCAGGTCGGGGTAGAAATAATTCTTGCGGTCGAAAACGCTGGTGCAATTGATCTGGGCCTGGAGCCCAAGCCCGGTCTTGACCGCCTGCTCGACGCAATGGCGATTGATCACCGGCAGCATGCCGGGAAAGGCGGCGTCGACCGGCGAAACCTGGGTGTTGGGCTCGGCCCCGAACCGGGTCGCCGCCCCCGAAAACAGTTTCGCGTTCGAGACGATCTGGGCATGGACCTCGAGCCCGATGACCGTCTCCCAGCTGCCGCTGCGCCCGTCAATCATCGGCCGAACCCGGCGCCGGGGGTTCAAACCACTGGCGCAATTCGATCCTGAACCCGTTCGGGTCGCAGATTTCGGCGCGGGCATAAGCGGGCCGGACGACCGGACCCCAGACGATGCCGACGCCGCGCTCTTTGAGATAGGCCGCGGCCGCGCTCATATCGCTGACTTCGAGCGCCAGCATGCGATAGCCGAGATGCTCGCGCTCGGGTTCCGGCGCCACCGCGACGCCTTGATACGAGATCAGCTCGACGGTGGTGCCGCCGAGGTCGAGATAGGCAAGGTCGAGCGCGCCGCCACCCGGCCGGTCGATATGGTCGCGCGCCCGCACCCGGAAGCCGAGCACTTCGGTGTAAAACCGCTCGCTCTCGGCCGGCCGGTCGGTGACGATCTCGACATGGTCGATGCGCTTGAACATTCTCTCGCCTCCTTGCTCAGCCGTGTCCGGCCAGAAAGCTCGGCCGGTGGCGGAATTGTGCGGCCGTTTCGAGCGCGGCGCCGATCCGCAACACGCTCGCCTCGTCAAAGGCGCGGCCGATCACCTGCAATCCGAGCGGCAAGCCGTCGGCCGACAAGCCGGCCGGAACCGCGATCGCCGGCAATCCGGCGAGATTGACCGGCACGGTGAAAACATCGTTCAGATACATGGCGATCGGGTCGTCGGATTGCTCGTCAATCGCGAACGCGGCCGAAGGCGCGACCGGGGCGAGGATCGCATCGACCCGCTCAAAAGCCTGGGCGAAGTCGCGCGCGACCAGGGCGCGCACGCGCTGCGCCTTCAGGTAATAGGCATCGTAATAGCCGGCCGACAGGGCGTAGGTGCCGATCAAGACACGCCGCCGCACCTCGGCGCCAAAGCCCTGGGCGCGCGTCAATTCGTACAGATCTTCTAGGCTGTCGCCTTCGACCCTGAGCCCAAACCGCACGCCGTCATAGCGCGCGAGGTTTGAGGAGGCTTCCGCCGGCGCGATGATGTAATAGGCCGGCAGCGCGTATTTGGTATGCGGCAGGCTGATTTCGACCGGCTCCGCGCCGGCCGCCAGCAGCCATTCGACCCCTTGCCGCCACAGGGCTTCGATCTCGGCCGGCAGGTCGGGGGCCCGGTATTCGCGCGGAATGCCGATCTTGAGACCGCGAATATCGCCCGCGAGGGCCGTCTCGTAATCGGGGACCGGCAGCGGCGCCGAGGTTGAATCCTTGGGATCATGGCCGGCCATGACCGCAAGCAGGATCGCTGCGTCGCGGACGGTGCGCGCCATCGGCCCCGGATGGTCGAGCGAGGAGGCGTAGGCCACCACCCCCCAGCGCGAGCAGAGGCCGTAGGTGGGCTTGAGCCCGACAATACCGCAAAAGCTCGCCGGCTGGCGGATCGAGCCGCCGGTGTCGGTGCCGGTGGCCGCCAGCGCGGCGTGCGCCGCCACGGCTGCCGCCGAGCCGCCCG
>JAJPIH010000080.1 GCA_021324875.1 Alphaproteobacteria bacterium | reverse complement strand
TCGCCGCGCTGCCCGGCCGGCTCGTAATAGGCGGCCTGGCGCGGGCGCGGATAGCGGCAGGCGGCAACCGCGTTGCGCGCCTCATCGACGGTGCTGACATGCGGCCAGACAATGCCGTAGACGCCATGGTCGAGCACCTGCTTGGCGACCCATTGGCTCAGCTCGCCGCCATTGGGCGGAATGCGCACAAACGGCGTCACCGCCGGCGCGAGGCTGCCGCGCTGCACGATCTGGCGGCGATCGAGCATGTATTGCAGGCAGTCGCGCAAGGCGCGGATGTCGTAAGCGCGATGCTCCATCTCGAACACGACACCGTCATAGGGGGCGGCGTTGATCGCCTGGGCCGTGCTGATCTCGGCCGGGGCAAAGGTGACAAAGGCGGGTTGGCCCGCCTCGAATGCGCGAATCACGCCATTGAGGCGCGGGATTTCGGCCATGTCGCAACTCCATTGTTGGGGGCGCGATCGTAGGACCCGCGCCAAATCCGGGTCAACCGCCGCCGACCGGCCTGACGCGAATCGCCCTCGCCCTTGTCTGCCCTGACCGCCGGCGCAGAAGGCGGATTTGCTGAACCCGCGCGAAGGACCTGATTTCGGCGCCCGGACATGCGATCTTTGGCCGATGGAACTGGCCGATTTTATCCATCTGAGGGTCCACACCGCCTATTCGCTGTCGGCGGGTGCGATCACGATCAAGGAGCTGGTCGCGCGCTGCCGGGCGGCGCTGATGCCGGCGGTGGCGATCACCGACAGCGGCAATTTGTTTGGCGCGCTCGAATTCGCCACCGCCTGCTGTGCGGCCGGCATCCAGCCGATCATCGGCTGCGAGATTGCGTTGCGCCCGCGCGAGGAGACGCGGCGCGGCGCCGGCGGGTTGACGCGGCCGCTCGCCGAGCCCGACCGGCTGGTGCTGCTCGCGCAAAGCGAGGCCGGGTACCGCAACCTGCTGGCGCTGGTCAGCAACGCCTATCTCGGCGGCGACAGCGCCGGCGAGCCGGCAGTCGGTTTGGCCGACCTGACTGCGGCCAGCGACGGGTTGATCTGCCTGTCCGGCGGACCAACGGGCCCGCTCGGCCGGCTCTTGGCGGAAGGGCAGAACGACCTGGCGCAGGCGTTGCTCGACGATTTGATGCGCGCCTTTCCCGACCGGCTCTACATCGAGCTGATGCGTCACGGCGACAATGCCGAGGCGCGCAGCGAGCCGGCGCTGATCGATCTCGCCTATCGTTACGACCTGCCGCTGGTGGCGACCAACGACGCGTTTTTCCCGGACCCTGACTTCTATGAGGCGCATGACGCCCTCTTATGCATCGCACAAGGCAAATCGGTTGCCGACAACGACCGCAAGCGGCTGACCCCCAACCATTACTTCCGCCCGGCGGCGGAGATGCGCACGGTCTTTGCCGATGTGCCGGAAGCCTGCGACAACACCCTGGTCATCGCCCGCCGCTGCGCCTTTATTCCCCAACCGCGGCAGCCGATCCTGCCCGCCTTTCCGACCGCCGCCGGCGAGAGCGAAGAGGCGGCGCTGCGCCGCGCCGCGCGCGCCGGCCTTGATGCGCGGCTGAGGCGGCAGGGTGTCGCTGCGGCCGATGCCGCGCCCTATAGCGAGCGGCTCGAATTCGAGCTGGCCACGATCATCCAAATGGGTTTTGCCGGGTATTTCCTGATCGTCGCAGATTTTATCCAATGGGCCAAACGCGCCGGCATCCCGGTCGGGCCGGGGCGCGGCTCGGGGGCGGGCTCGGTAGTGGCCTGGGCGCTGACCATTACCGATCTCGACCCGCTGCGCTTTGGCCTGTTGTTCGAGCGCTTCCTGAACCCCGAGCGGGTGTCGATGCCGGATTTCGACATCGATTTCTGCCAGGACCGGCGCGACGAGGTGATCCGCTATGTCCAGCACAAATACGGGCGCGACCGGGTGGCGCAGATCATCACCTTCGGCAAATTACAGGCGCGCGCGGTGTTGCGCGATGTCGGCCGGGTCTTGGCGATGCCCTATGGCCAAGTCGACCGGCTGTGCAAATTGGTGCCGAACAATCCCGCCCATCCGGTCAGCCTCGAGCAGGCGATCGCCGGCGAGCCGGCGCTGCAACAGGCGCGCGAGGGCGATCCGGCAGTCGCCCGGCTGATCGAGATTTCATTAAAGCTCGAAGGCCTCTACCGTCACGCTTCGACCCATGCCGCGGGCGTGGTGATCGGCGACCGGCCGTTGGCCGAACTGGTGCCGCTTTATCGCGACCCGCGCTCGGATATGCCGGTGACCCAGTTCAATATGAAATGGGTGGAACTCGCCGGGCTCGTCATATTCGATTTTCTCGGGCTCAAGACATTGACGGCGCTGGCCCGCTGTCTCGAATTGCTGAAGATGCGCGGGGTCGAACTCGATCTTGCCGATCTGCCGCTCGACGACCGCCCGACCTTCGAGCTGCTAAGTCGCGGTGACACGGTCGGCGTGTTTCAGGTCGAAGGCGCCGGCACCCGCGACATGCTGCGCAGGCTGCGCCCCGACCGTTTCGAAGACATCATCGCCGCCAACGCCCTCTACCGTCCGGGCCCGATGGAGAACATCCCGCGCTATATCGCGGTCAAGCACGGCGAGGAACCGCCCGACTACCTGCACCCGGCGCTCGAACCGATCCTCCGGGAAACCTACGGGGTCATGACCTATCAGGAACAGGTCATGCAGATCGCGCAGGTGCTGGCCGGCTACAGTCTCGGCGGCGCCGATTTGCTGCGCCGAGCGATGGGCAAAAAGATCCCGGCCGAGATGGAGGCGCAGCGGCAATTGTTTTGCGACGGTGCCGTCGCCCGCGGCGTCGACCGTCATCGCGCCGAGCTGATCTTCGACCAGATGGCGAAATTCGCCGGCTACGGTTTCAACAAGCCGCATGCCGCGGCCTACGCCCTGATCACCTACCAGACCGCCTATCTCAAAGCGAATTATCCGGTCGAGTTCATGGCGGCGCTGATGACCCTCGACCTCGGCAATACCGACAAGCTCAACCTGTTGCGCCAGGAGCTCGATCGGCTCGGCATCCGGCTGTTGCCGCCCGACATCAACCGCTCGGCCGCGAGCTTCTCGGTCGAGACCGATCCGCGCAGCGGCAAGCCCGCGATCCGCTACGCGCTCGCCGCGGTCAAGGGGGTCGGCGAACAGGCGATGCGCGAGCTGGTGCGCGAGCGCGAACAGAACGGCCGCTTCAAGGACCTGGCCGATTTCGCCCGGCGGCTCGATGCGAAAAGCTTCAACCGCCGGCAATTCGAAAGTTTGGCGCGCGCCGGCGCGTTCGACGCGCTCAACCCCAACCGCGCTCAAACCGTGGCAGCGGCCGAGCTGTTGCTGCGTCATGCCAGCCGCAGTGCCGAAGAGCGCGAAACCCGGCAAGCCAGCCTCTTTGGCGCGATTGACCCGGCCTTTGCGCCGCGGCCGGTGCTGCCGATCGTCGAGGATTGGCCGGCGGTCGAAAAATTGCAGCAGGAATTTGCGGCGATCGGGTTTTATCTGTCGAGCCACCCGCTTGACGCCTATGGCAAGAGCCTCGAACGCGTCGGCATCCTGCGCTGGGCCGATCTGCCGGCGGCGCTCGCGGCCGGCAGTGCGAGCCGCTTCCGGCTGGCCGGCATCGTCGTCGGGCGCAAGGAGCGCACATCGGCGCGCGGCAACCGGTTTGCGTTTGTCCAGATGTCGGACCCGAGCGGGGTCTACGAAATCACCGTGTTCGCCGAGATGCTGCGCGAGGCGCGCGCGCTGTTTGACGGTGGCCAACCGCTGGTGGTGACGGTCGATGTGCGCAGCGAGGAGGACAGTTTGCGCCTGACCGCGCAAAAGATCGAGCCGCTCGACCAGGTTGTGGCGCATGCCGCGGCGGGGCTCAAAGTGTTCCTCGGCGAAGAGCGGGCGCTCAGCCATTTGAAGAACCTGTTTGCCCGCGAGACGGGCGGCCGCGGCCGGGTGTCGGTGGTGCTCGACCTCGACGACCGCGAGGTCGAAATCGCGCTGCCCGGCGCCTTTCGCGTCGATCCGCGCATGCGCGCCGCGGTCAAATCGCTGCCCGGCATCGTCGACGTGCACGATATCTAGCGCTGTGCGATTTAGTGCTGGGGGCCGGGTCCCGGCTCGCCGGTCAGGCGGCCGGCGAGCCTCGGCGCGGGCTTGCCGAAGCGCGCGGCGTTGCGTAAATAACAGCCGTTCGTAACCCACACGCAGGGCCGCGGCGTTTTGCCTTGGGCGCAGAATGCCGCTCCGGTGTCGACGCCTCGCCCGCCGAGGCAGCGATTTCTCCTGCGGCGGCACCAACCGGAAAAGGAGTGTCTATGCTGCCCACCTATACGATGCGCCAGCTGCTCGAAGCCGGCGTTCATTTTGGCCATCACACGCGCCGCTGGAACCCGAAGATGAAGCCCTATCTGTTCGGGGTGCGCAACGGCATTCACATCATCGATCTCGAGCAGACCGTGCCGATGCTGCATCAGGGGCTGGAGGCGATCCGCGACGCCGCTGCGGCCGGCGGACGGGTGCTATTGGTCGGCACCAAGCGCCAGGCGCAGGAGCCGATCGCCGAGGCGGCCAAGCGTTGCGGCCAGTATTATGTCAATTACCGCTGGCTCGGCGGCATGCTGACCAATTTCAAAACGATTTCGCAATCGATCCGGCGGCTGCGCGAATTGGATGAGCGCATCAATGCCGAGCAGACCGGGTTGACCAAACGCGAATTGCTGGAACTGACGCGCAATCGCGACAAGCTGGAGCGGGCGCTCGGCGGCATCAAGGAGATGGGCGGCCTGCCCGACATCCTGTTTGTC
>JAJPIH010000395.1 GCA_021324875.1 Alphaproteobacteria bacterium | reverse complement strand
CGCCGCACATCGCCACAAGCTTGCCCGAGGCCTGCTCGCTGCGGATCAGCGCCAGTTTGTCCTCGGGCTTGGCCTGGGCGAGAAAATCGTCGACCCCGGCCTCGGCGGCGATCGCCGCCGCGGTCAGCGGATTGTCGCCGGTGATCATGACGGTGCGGATGCCCATCCGCCGCAATTCGGCAAAGCGCTCGCGGATGCCGCCCTTGACGATGTCCTTCAAATGGATGACACCGAGCAAGCGGTCGTTCTTGCCGACCGCGAGCGGGGTGCCGCCGGCGGTCGCAATCCGCTCGGCGATCGCGGTGATCTGGCGCACCGCCTCCGACACCGGCGCCAGCCGCAACGCCGCCGGGGCGCCGCCGGCGCCGCTGCGCCAGACCGGCACGCCGCCGCCCTGGGTAAAGGCGATGACGGCGTCGACGGCGCCTTTGCGGATCGAGGAACCGCCGACATCGATGCCGCTCATCCGGGTCTGCGCGGTAAACGGCACAAAGCGCGCGTCGAGCGGCGCCATTTCGCGGCCGCGCAGACCGTATTTTTCCTTGGCGAGAACAACGATCGAGCGCCCTTCCGGGGTCTCGTCGGAGAGCGAAGCGAGTTGCGCCGCATCGGCCAGATCGGCTTCGTCAATGCCGGGCAGCGGGATGAATTCGGTCGCCTGCCGGTTGCCGAGCGTGATCGTGCCGGTCTTGTCGAGCAACAGCGTATCGACGTCGCCGGCCGCCTCGACCGCGCGCCCCGACATCGCCAGCACATTGAAGCGGACCAGCCGGTCCATGCCGGCGATCCCGATCGCCGACAACAGCGCGCCGATCGTCGTCGGAATGAGGCACACGAACAAAGCGATCAGCACCACGACCGAGACGGTACCGCCGGCATAGGCGGCAAAACTGGGGATCGTGACCGTCGCAAAAACAAAGATCAGCGTCATGCCGGCAAGCAGGATGTTGAGTGCGATCTCGTTCGGCGTCTTTTGCCGCACCGCGCCTTCGACCAGCGCAATCATGCGGTCGAGAAAGGTCGAGCCTTGGGCGGCGGTGATGCGCACTTTGAGCCAGTCCGAGGTGACCCGCGTGCCGCCGGTCACCGCCGATCGGTCGCCGCCGCTTTCGCGGATGACCGGCGCCGACTCGCCGGTGATTGCCGACTCGTCGACCGAAGCGACCCCGGCCACCACCTCGCCGTCGCTCGGAATAAGATCGCCGGTCTCGACCAGAACCAGATCGCCGGCCTTGAGCGCGCTGGCCTCGACCGTCTCGAATTGGCTCGCCTCAAGCGCGGCGATGCGCTTTGCCTTGGTCTCGCTGCGGGTGCGTCGCAGCGCATCGGCCTGGGCTTTGCCGCGGCCTTCGGCCACCGCCTCGGCGAAATTGGCAAACAGCACCGTGAACCACAGCCAGGCGGTGATCTGCCCGGCAAACAGCGCGTCATTGCCGACGACATGGCTGCCGCCGCCAAACAGCGCGCGGACAAAAAAGAACGTCGTCAACACCGACACGATTTCGACGCAGAACATGACCGGGTTTTTGACCAGCGTGCGCGGATCAAGCTTGCGACAGGCGGCCCAGACGGCCGGCACGATCAGCGCCCGGTCAAACAGCGCCATCGGCCGCAGCTGGCGACGAACGAGGCCGCCGCTCGGCAGACCGGTCGGGGGAGTGATATCGGTCATCTTGGAGCTTTTCCCGGCATCAGGGCCCGGCGTAGAGCTTGCCCTGGGTCATCGCGACCTGTTCGGTCACCGGACCCAATGATACCGCCGGGAAATAAGTCAGCCCGCCGATGATCAGAATGACGCCGACCAACAGCCCGACGAATTGCGGGCTGTGCGTCGGAAACGTCCCGGCCGAGGGCGGCAGCCGCTTTTTCTGCACCAGTGAGCCGGCCACCGCCAGCATCGGAATGACAAAGATGAAGCGGCCGATCAGCATCGCGGCGGCGATTGTCGTATTGTAAAAGAGCGTATTGGCCGACAGCCCGGCAAAGGCGCTGCCATTGTTCTGGGTCCCCTCGGTATAGGCGTAGAGGATCTCGCTGAAACCGTGCGGACCGGCATTGGCGATGCCGGCCAGACCGGCCGGCAACACCACCGCGAGCGCGGTCCAGCCGAGGATCGACAAGGGCAGGCTCAATAACGCCAAGATGGTCATCTTGACCTCCTTGGCTTCGAGTTTTTTGCCGAGATATTCCGGGGTTCGCCCGACCATCAAGCCGGCGACGAACATCGCGACAATGGCAAAGGCGAGGATGCCGTAAAGCCCCGAGCCGACGCCGCCAAAAATGACCTCGCCGAGCATCATGTTGACCATCGTCACGGCCCCGCCGACCGGCAGGAAGCTGTCATGCATCGCGTTGACCGTACCGCAGGAGGTGTCGGTGGTTACCGTCGCCCACAGTGCCGACAATGCCGGACCGAAGCGTACCTCCTTGCCTTCCATATTGCCGCCGGCCTGCACGGCATTGGCCGTCGCATCGATCGGGAAGGCGCCGAAAGCGGGGTTGGGTTGGGCTTCCGAATGATAGCAAACCGCGACACCGGCAAGAAACAACAGCCCCATTGCCGCGAAAATCGCCCAGCCCTGGCGTTCATCCCCGACCATCCGGCCCAGCACATTGGTCAGGCCGGCGCCAATCGCAAAAATCGCCACCAATTCGATCAGGTTCGTCACCGGGTTCGGGTTCTCGAAGGGATGGGCCGAATTGGCGTTGAAGAACCCGCCGCCGTTGGTCCCCAATTCCTTGATGATTTCCTGCGAAGCGACCGGGCCTTGGGCGATGACCTGTTTTGCCCCTTCAAGCGTTGTCGCCTGGGTATAGGCCGCCAAATTCTGCGGCACCCCCTGCCACACCAATACCAGCGCGCCCAAAACCGCGATCGGCAACAGCACGTAAAGCGTCGCGCGGGTCAGATCGACCCAGAAATTGCCGACGGTCCGGGCTTCGCGCCGAACAAAGCCGCGGATCAGCGCCAACGCCATCG
>JAJPIH010000480.1 GCA_021324875.1 Alphaproteobacteria bacterium | reverse complement strand
TGCCGCGCAGCCCGGCCTCGGCGGCGACCGCAACCGTTTTCGGTCCGATCGTCGGCCGGTCGGCGCGCCGTTCCTGACCCGGTTTTTCGACCTTGACCAGCACCCCGCCGGCGCCGTCGCGGCGCAAAGCGGCGCAGCGGCGGACCAGTTCATCGGTGCCCTCGATCGCCTCGACCCCCAGCACCAGCCCCTGCTGCACGACCACCGCCTGACCGATGTCGAGCCGGCCGAGCGCCCGCGCGACCCGCGCACCCAGCGCGATGTCGTTGCGCGCGACGGCGTCGGGAACAACCTGCCCGAACGGGCCCTCTTGGGCCAGCGCTACACCCAGCACCTGATCGGCGCCGATCACGCGAAACCCCTCGCGCTCGAATTCGGCGACCACCGCCGACAACAATCGGTCATCGCCAAGCGCCCGATATCCAAGGCGGGCGAACAATTTGGCGGCGCGCCAATCGGGCCGCAGGGTGGCGAGGGACGGCCGCCGAACACCGCCGGCGAGCACCAATTCGCTGACGCCGTTCTCGCGCAGCAAAGTGAGGCCGCGCGCCGCCGCACCGATGCGGCACCAGGCATGCGGCACCCCGGCGACGGTCTCGGGCTCGGCCGCGCCTTCGAGCGCCAGCACAAACACCTCGCGGCCCGATTGCCGGCAGGCTTCGACCAGTCGCCGCGGCAGGGCGCCGCCGCCCGCGACGATGCCAAGACGGGGTGCTGCCGTGGCGTTATCCGCCATTTCCCGCCTGCGGCTGCAACAGCCCGCGGCTGGAATCGGCGCGGATGAATTTGATCACATCCTCGACCGGGCGCACCCCGGCAAAGCGGCGGGCGGTGGCGTCGACGCGATCGCTGAAGGTGCCTTCCGGGTGAAACAGCATCTGATAGGCGGTGCGCAATTTCTGGATCTCGTCACGGCTGAAACCGCGGCGCTGCATGCCGACGATGTTGAGCCCGCCGAGCCCGGTGCGAACCCCGATCACCTGGCCGTAAGGAATGACATCGCGCTCGGCGCCGGACATGCCGCCGATCATCGCGTGCTTGCCGACCCGGACGAATTGATGGATGGCGCGCAGACCGCCGAGAATGGCGTAATCGCCGAGCACGACATGGCCGGCCAGCGTCGCGTTGTTGGCCATGATGACATGATCGCCGATCCGGCAGTCATGGGCGACATGGGCGCCGACCATAAACAGGCAATCGCTGCCGACCCGGGTGACCATGCCGCCGCCATCGGTGCCCGGGTTCATCGTCACATATTCGCGGATCGTGTTGCGGCACCCGATAACCAGCGCCGAATCCTCGCCGCGATATTTGAGGTCCTGCGGCGCGTGGCCGAGCGAGGCAAACGGGAAAATCCGCGTTCCGGCGCCGACCGAGGTCCGCCCGTCGATGACCACATGGCTCATCAACACGACGCCCGGGCCGAGTTCGACCCGCTCGCCAACAATGCAATAGGGCCCGATCACGACATCGTCGGCAAGTTGCGCGCCTGATGCGACGACCGCGGTCGGATGGATCTGTGGCATCCGGCGGTCGCCTAGTTGTCGAGGATCATTGCGGCAAAAACCGCCTCGGCCATCAGCTTGTCGCTGACCTTGGCCTGCCCCTCGAATTTCCACACATTGCCGCGATTGCGCTGCTTGACGACATGCACCGCCAACCGGTCGCCGGGAAACACCGGCCGACGAAACCGGGCGTTGTCGACGCTCATAAAATAGACCAGTTTGCCTTCGGCTTCCGGACCGAGCGTGTGCACGACCAGCACCGCGGCGGTCTGCGCCATCGCCTCGATGATCAACACGCCGGGCATGACCGGCCGCGACGGGAAATGTCCCTGAAAATAGCTCTCGTTGATGGTGAGGTTCTTGATCCCGGTGGCGCGCGGATTGGCGACGACATCGACGACGCGGTCGATCATCAAAAACGGATAGCGATGCGGGATCATCTGCATGACCCGCTGGACGTCGATCTCCAGACCGGCGCCGGCCCCGGCTTCCGCGGAAGGGGTATGCTGGCCGGAGCAAGCCGCCTCGGTCATTCTCTTTCCTTCTTTCTGCCCAGACGCTGAACAATCGCCGTTTGTCTCATGAAGTCCGCGATCGGCACCGCGGGGATGCCGCAGACCGTCGCCCCCGCCGGCACGTCGCGCATCAGCCCGGCCTTGGCCGCGATCCGCGCTCCGGTGCCGATGTTCAAATGGCCGGCCAACCCGCCCTGACCACCGATCATGACAAAATCGCCAAGCCGGGTACTGCCCGAAATTCCGACTTGCCCGGCGAGGATGCAACCCCGTCCGAGCACGACGTTGTGCGCAATCTGCACCAGATTGTCGATCATCGAGCCGGCCCCGATCACCGTATCGTGTCCCGAGCCGCGGTCGATCGTGGTATTGGCGCCGATCTCGACATCATCGCCAATGATGACCCGCCCGAGTTGCGGAACCTTGACCGGGGCGCTCGCATCGGGGGCAAAGCCGAACCCCGCCTGACCGATGCGCGCCCCCGGTTGCAGCACGACGCGGTTGCCGATCAGCGCATGGCTCACCGTGACATTGGCGCCGATCTCGCAATCATCGCCGATTTCCACCGCCGCGCCGATCACGGTGTTGGCGCCAACCCGGCAGCGCCGCCCGAGCCGGGCCCGCGCCGCGATCACGACGTTCGGCCCGATCTCGCAATCTTCGGGCACGGTCGCCGCAGCATCGATCAGCGCCGAGGGCGCGCGCCCGGCGACGACCGCGCCTTGCGGATAAAACGCTTGTGCCGCCCGAGCATAGGCCTTGTAGGGTTCGTCGGCGACCAACAGCGCCATGCCGGCCGGGGCCTCTTTGACGGCGGCGGCGTCGACAAACGCCGCGCCCGCTTGCGAGGTGCGAAACGCCGGCAGGTATTTGCGGTTCTCGAGAAAGCTGACCTCGTCGGGGCCGGCGTTTTCGAGCGGCGCGACATCGTAAAACATGCGTCGGTCATCGGCGCCGGGCGACGGCCGGGCCCCGCTCAGCTGCGCCAGTTGGGCCAGCGTGAACGGTCCGGCGCGGGTGAAAAAGCGGTCGTCGGCCATGCCTCGGGCGCCGCGGCTATTTCCGCTTGGCCTTGGCGGACACGGCTTTTGCCGGCGGCGCGGGCGGCTCGGGCGTCTCGGCCGCCGCGGGCACCGGCTCGGGCGTGGCGAAATTGACGGTCAGGGTCGGCATCTCTTCGTCGAGTTTTTGCATCACCTGGTCCGTGACATCGAAACTCTGGTCGAACAGGACGAGATCGGTGCGCTGCAATACGAGGTTGGCGTGCCGCTGCCGGGCGATATCGGCGATGATCTTGATCATCGTCTGCTGGATCCGGCTCAACGCGTCGTTGTTCGACTTTTCCAGCGCGGCGCGCTTGGCTTGCACATCGCGGTCGAGATCGTTCACCTTTTGCTGGAATTCGCGCGCCTTTTTGTTCAGCGCGTCGGCGGACAGCGAGGCCTGCTGGCGCTGCAAGGCGTCGCGCTCGGCGCGCAAGGCTTCCTCGGCGCGTGAAATTTCTTTTGTGTATTCGTTGCGCTTTTGCTCCATCTGCGCGCGAACCATTTTCGCCGCTTTCGAGTTTTGCAGCAACGACTGGACGTCGACGACGAGAACGCTGATCGGCGCCGGGGTCGGCAGCGGTGCCGGCGGACTGGCCGCCGGCGGTGATGGCGCGGCCGGGTTGGCCGTCGGGGCGGGGGCCGGTGGCGGGTTTTTGACCGCCGGCGCCTGGGCCGCCGCCTCGGCGACGAACCCGAACAGCAACAACAGCGCCGGCAGCATTGCGCGCCGGAAGCAAGGTTTTGTCATCAGAACCGTGTCCCGAAACTGACCCGGAAAAACTGGGTCTGGTCGAAAAACTCTTTGCGGATCGGATAGGCGAAATCGAGGCGGACCGGACCCACCGGCGACTTCCAGGTGAACCCGAACCCGGTGCTCAGCCGGATGGCCGGCGATTGCAACACCTGGGGCGTGACCCCGCCGGTCGTCGCCAGCTGGGCCGGCGTCAAATTGAGGGTCGTCGGTTGGAGGTAATAGAGCGTGCCAAAATCGCTAAAGATGCGGCCCGAAATCCCAAGCTCCTTGGGCAGGCCGAGCGGCACGCCCAAAGCGACCGAGCCGACCCAGTATTTCTGGCCGCCGAGGGCATCGTTGTCGACCGAATCGCGCGGCCCGATGCCCGCGTCTTGAAAACCGCGCAGATTGTCACCGCCGACAAAAAAGCGGTCCTGCAGCAGCACTTGCTGTCCATTCCAGCCAAAGATAGCGCCCGCCTCTCCGGTCAGGCTCAGCACCCAATCGGGCGCCACCGGGTAATAATAGCCAAAAGTGACCTTCGAGCGGACATAATCGACGCCAAAGCCGACCCCGGCAAAGTCGTTGCCGAGCGAGACAAAATAACCGCTGGTCGGGTCAAGCCGGTCGTCGCGCCGGTCGTACAGCAAGACCTGGCCGATTGCCGAGGTCAGGTGGGTGCCCTGCTGCAAGGCGATAAACAGCGAGGCGTCGCTCTGGATGTTTTCGATGGTGTCGGAGCGTGCGGTGTATTTCAGCGTTTGCCGCAAATTCTCGGTGATCTGGTAGTCGGCGCGTAACGCGCCGCCATAGGAGAATTGCTGATAGGGCGGGGTGAATCCAGAAAAGAAACTGGAGGTCGGGCTGGTCTTGATTTCAAAAACGTCAAACCCGGCGGCGAGGTTGCTGTCGAGAAAATAGGGCTCGGTGAAACTCAGCTGCACCTGCTGCGAGCGGAACGAAACCACCCCGCCGACCTGAAGGTCCTGACCGCGACCGAGAAAATTGCGCTCGCGAATATTGATGTCGGCGAGCGGGCCATCGCTGGTGGAAAAGCCGGCGCCGAGCGACAATTCGCCGGTCGACTGCTCTTCGACCTCAACGGTCACGACCGTCTTGTCGGGCGCCGAGCCCGGCGCATTGGTGACCTCGACCTTTTTGAAGAAACCGAGATTTTTGATGCGCTGCTGGGAGCGCTGCATCTTCTCGGTGTTGAAGGCGTCGCCCTCGAC
>JAJPIH010000363.1 GCA_021324875.1 Alphaproteobacteria bacterium | reverse complement strand
ATAATCGGCCCAGGCGATCGGCAACAGCGTCAGCATGCCGCCGATGCCGAGCCCGAACAGCGCCGACGCGAGGGCACCTTCGAGCGGCGAGGCGATGGCGATCATCGCCACGCATCCCGCGGTCAGCAATCCGCCGACCAGCGCCATCGGGTAGCGCACCGGCATTGTGCGCGGCATCAGCCCGCAGGCCGCGCTGGCCAGCCCCGACATCAGTGAAAACAGGCTGACGATCGAGGCGGTCACGGTCGGCGATACGCCGTGCTCGATCAGATTGGCGGCCTGGTGCAGGCTGACCCCGGCCTGCACCGGATAGACCAACACGGTGTAGGCGAGCAGCAGCCAGAACGCCGAAGTCCGCACCGCCTGGCGGCGGGAAAAGGCGGGTTCGCCCGCACCCCCCGGCACCCCGCCGGTGACCGGTACAGCCCGCGGCGCATGGTCGGGAACCAGCCCGAGATCCTCGGGTCGGCGGACCAGCAGGAGCCACACCGGCAGCAGCCCGACCGCGAGCACGCTGAGCCCGATCGCGGTCCAGCCGGCGCGCCAATCATGGCCGCGCATCGCCAGCTGGGCGATCAACGGCATCGCCATCAGCCCGACCATCTGGGCGATCGTCGCAATCGAATTGGCGAGCGGGCGGCGGGCGACAAACCAGTTGTTGAGCGTGCCGTAGATGCCGAGTTCGAACGGGCTCGCCCAATTGAGGCGGGCAACGCAGAACAAGGCGTAAAACATCCACAGCGATCGGGTATGGGCCAGCAGCAACGTGGCCGCGCCGGTGCCGAGCGCGGCCAGCGACAAGGCCAGCCGCGCGCCGTGCCGGTCGATCAACGGCCCGATCAGCGGGCTGAACAGCGCCGCCAGCACCCCGCCGAGCGAGGCCGCCCCCGAAATCGCGGTCCGCGACCAGCCGAAATCCCGGGTCAGCGGCTCGACAAACACCGAAAACGTCGCGGTGGCGCCGCCCTGGCGGGCAAAGCCGGCGCAACACAGGCCGCCGAGCACGATCCAGCCGTAATAAAACGGCAGCCGCCGGCTGAGCCGCGGCGCCAACCCCCGCCGAAATGCGGCGGGGGCGGGCCGGCCGGCCGTGCCGCGGGCGCGCGCCACGCCGCTCAGACGGTGCGCAGCGCGCGCACAAGCCGCGCGGGGCGCAGCGGGGTCTCGTTGATCTCGACGCCAAATCCGGCCAGCGCGTCGCACACCGCGTTGGCGATCGCCGCCGGCGGCGCCACCGCGCCCCCCTCCCCGACCCCCTTGACCCCGAGCGGGTTCAGCGGCGACGGCGAATGCTGGTGCACGATCTTGAACGACGGCACCTCGGCGGCGATCGGCATGGCGTAATCGAGCAGCGAGCCCGACAACAGCTGGCCCTTGCCGTCATAGACGATCGCCTCGCCGAGGGCGCCGCCCAGCCCTTGCGCCGCCCCGCCCATGATCTGGCCTTCGACCAGCATCGGATTGACCAGCACGCCGCAATCATGCGCCACCGCGTAATCGTCGATCGCCACCCGGCCGGTCTCGGCATCGACCTCGACGATGGCGGCGTGCGCGGCATAGCTCCAGGTCACGGTTTGCGGTTGCCAATAGCAGGTTTCTTCGAGGCCGGCCTCGACCCCGGGCGGGCGGGTCGGCTCCCATCCCGGCCGCGCCGCCGCGGCGATCTCGGCCAGGCTGATTTCGCCGCCGGGCACGCCGGCGATCCCGACCCCGCCATTGCGCAATTCGAGATCGGCCGGGGCGCATTCGAGGCGGTGCGCGGCAATCGCGAACACCTTGTCGCGCAATCGGGCGCTGGCCATGTGCATCGCCGCCGAGGCGGTGACGGTGCTGCGGCTGGCCATCGTGCCAAAGCCGATGGCGATGGCCGCGGTGTCGCCAAAAGTCAGGACCACGTCTTCCGGCCGAACCTTCCACAGATCGGCGACGACCTGGGAAAAGATGGTTTCCATGCCCTGGCCTTGGGTCGCCGCGCCACAGCTGACATAGATCTTGCCGGACGGGTCGATGCGGACAAAGGCGCTTTCGAACGGGCCGACCCCGGTGCCTTCGATATAGCAGCCGAGCCCCAAGCCGAGATAGCGCCCTGCGGCGCGGGCGCGGCGCTGGCGTTCGCGAAACGCGCCAAGCCCGCCGATCGCGGCCAGCGCCTTGTCGAGCGCGCCCTTGTAGTCGCCGCTGTCATAGACGATCGGCTCGCCGTCGCGATAGGGGATGCCGACGCGGTAGGGCATCTCCTCGGCGCCGATCATGTTGCGCCGGCGCACTTCGGCGGGTTCAAGACCGAGATGGCGGGCGACAAGATCGACCGTGCGTTCCATCGCGAACGCCGCCTCCGGCCGTCCGGCGCCGCGATAGGGGGCGTTGGGCACCTTGTTGGTGACGACGATCTTGCCCGAGGCGGCGAGGTTTTCGATCTTGTAGGGGCCGGTCAGATGGACCGCGGTGTTGTACGCCACGCCCGAGCCGATCGGGTTCCAGGCGCCGCAATCGACGAGGTAGTCGTCGCGCAGGGCCAGGATACGCCCGTCATCGTCAAAGGCGACCTCGACCTCGTGCCGCTGATCGCGCGAATGGGTGGCGCTCATCATGTGCTCGCGCCGCTCTTCGATCCAGCGCACCGGCCGGCCGAGGCGGCGGGCGAGAAACGGAACCAGCAGGTCTTCGGGATAGACATGGCCCTTGCCGCCAAACCCGCCGCCGACATCGAGCGCGACGCAGCGCACCCGCGCCTCGGGCAGTCCGAGCAGGGCGGCCGCCTCGCGTCGCACCCAATGGACAACCTGGGTCGACGACCAGATCGTGACCGCATCGGCGCGCGCCTCGTAGAGCGCGACGACGCCGCGGCATTCGAGCGGCACGGCGGCGTAACGGTGATGGTAGAAGCGGCGCTTGAGACGGTGCGGCGCGGCGGCAAAGGCGGCCTCGACATCGCCGCGGCCGATCGCAAACGAGCCGATCAGATTGGTGCCAAAGCGGTCGTGGACAAGCGGACTGCCGGCGCCGAGCGCCGCCTCGGGGTCGACCACGGCCGGCAGTTCCTCGAGATCGAGAGCCACCGCCTCGGCCGCGTCCTCGGCCGCCTCGCGGCTCTCGGCGACAACCACCGCCAGGGCCTCGCCGACATGGCGGGCTTTGTCATGCGCCAACAGCGGTTCTTGCGGGTTCAGAAACTGGTGCTGGACCACGCTCGCCCATTTGCGCGGCATCGCGATCTGCCCCTCCGGCACCGGCGGCAGCAATTGCAGCAGATCGGCGCCGTTGAGCGCGCCCACCACCCCCGGCATGCCGCGGGCGCGGGTCAGATCGACCGCGCGGATCCGGGCATGGGCCAAGGGGCTGCGCACGACGGTCATGTGCAGCATCCGCGGCAGCGCCAGATCGGCGATAAACTGGCCCTGTCCGGTCAACAGGCGGCGGTCTTCGCGCCGGGTGAGCCGGCGCCCGATATAGGCGGTGGCGGTGTCGTCCATGGGGTGGTCCTCGCCGGGCTTGCCGCCGAGTGTGCGGGAAGCCGGCGCCGAGGTCCAGCCGCCGGCGCCGGGTCAGAAGTTGGCGGCGCGGCGGGCGAGCTCGTAGAGGGCGACCGCGGCGGCGCCGGCGACATTCAGCGTCGGCTGTCGCGGCGAGGTCGGCAAGCGCGCCAGATAATCGCAGCCGGCGCGAACCAGGCGGCGCAGGCCGCTTCCCTCCGAGCCGAGGACAAGCGCGACGCGCTCGCCGAGATCGAGGGCTGCGAGCGGCGCGGCGGCGGTCTCGTCGAGCCCGCACACCCAAAAGCCGGCGGCTTTCAACTGGGCCAGGGCGCGGGCGAGATTGACCACGCGGATCAGCGCGATGCGCTCGACAGCACCGGAAGCGGCTTTGGCGAGCGCGCCGCTGATCGGCGGCGCGTCATGGCTGGCGACGACCACCGCCTCGGCGCCGAACGCCGCGGCGGCGCGCAGCACCGCGCCGACATTGTGCGGGTCGGTGACCTGGTCGAGGACCACGACGACGCAGCGCCGTGCGGTGGTCGCCACTTCGTGCAGCAGGGCGGCGAAATCGGGTGCCGGCAACGGTTCGACCTCGAGCGCCAGACCCTGATGCACCGCACCCGGCGGCAACAGCGCCGCCAGCGCCTCGCGCGCGAGGACATTGAGCGCCGGCCCGACCCCGCCGCGCCGCTCGGCGACCGCCGCCGCGAGCAGGCGCTCGGCCTCGTCTTCGTGGCCGGCGGCGACCAAAAGCCGCCGCCAGCGCCGCTCGGGGTTGGCCAGTGCCGCCGCCACCGCGTGCCGGCCATAGAGCCAATGCTCGCGGCGGGCGGGGCGCGACCGGGCGGCCGCGGCGGAGCGCGGCGCCGCCGGGGCGTTCGGACGGGGATGCGCAGATCGGCGGAAATGCATATATTGGGCGGGCGAGGTGAGATGCCGTGCTGTCGAGAACGGGCGCCGGTGCCAAACCTGGAAGCGTAAGTCCGGATTGACAAGAGCGGACCCGCAGCTTATGAGCGCAAGTTTCCGCTGCGCGGGCGGGTGCGACCGCGGAGGGGTTGCCGAGTGGTTAAAGGCAGCAGACTGTAAATCTGCCGACGTACGTCTTCGTAGGTTCGAATCCTACCCCCTCCACCAGCGCAACCGCTTGGCGTCGCAAGCCGGCCGCCGGTTGCCAAAGCCGGCGCGGCCGGGATGCGGCGGGGGCGCCGGGTGCGGGTGTAGCTCAATGGTAGAGCTCCAGCCTTCAAAGCTGGCTACGTGGGTTCGATTCCCATCACCCGCTCCAGCCTGCGCTGGGAGAGAATGAGGCGACACTGACGGAAAGCCGGAAGCGATGTCGAAGGCGAAGTTTCAGCGGACCAAGCCGCACTGCAACATTGGGACGATTGGTCATATTGACCATGGCAAGACGACGCTGACGGCGGCGATCACCAAGGT
>JAJPIH010000135.1 GCA_021324875.1 Alphaproteobacteria bacterium | reverse complement strand
CTGGTCGGCTGCATTCCCAGCTACGCCCGTTGGGGCTTCTGGGCGCCGGCGCTGATCCTGCTGATGCGCGCACTGCAGGGATTGGCGCTTGGCGGCGAATATGGCGGGGCCGCCACCTACATCGCCGAGCACGCGCCGGACGGTAAGCGCGGCCTTTACACCAGCTGGATCCAGACAACCGCGACGATGGGGATCGTTTTGGCCCTGCTCGTCGTGCTGGTTTGCCGTCAATCGATGTCGGGCGAGGCGTTCACCGGATGGGGCTGGCGCATTCCGTTCTGGCTGTCGGCCATCCTGGTCTTGCTGTCCGGCTATATCCGGCTGAGATTGCAGGAATCGCCGCTTTACGCACGGCTCACAGAGGAAGGCAAATCCTCGGACAATCCGGTCAAGGAAACCTATACCAGCGGCCGCAATTGGGGGTTGATGGCGATCGCCTTGTTCGGCGCCACCGCCCCTGAAGGGGTGGTCTGGTATACCGGCCAGTTCTATGCGCTGATCTACATGACCACGGTGCTCAAGCTCGATTACGTGACGGTCTATGTGATCTTTATGATCACGCTGACGGTGGGCTCGCTCGGCTTTGTGTTCTTCGGCTGGCTGTCGGACAAGATCGGGCGGCGCGGCATTATGACCGCCGGATTTGCGCTGGCGGTCATCACCTATTGGCCGGTGTTCGCCGCTTTCTCGACCTATAAAGACAGCCCGCTCGCGCTCGGGGTCTTGGTCTTCTACCTCGTGGTGCTGGTCACGATGGTCTACGGGCCGATCGCCGCCTTCCTGGTCGAACTGTTCCCGGCGCGCATCAGCTACAGCTCGATGTCGATGCCCTATCACATCGGCAATGGCTGGTTTGGCGGCGGCGTGCCGTTTATCGGCACCGCGATCAAGGAAGCCACCGGAATTGCCCTCGGCGGCTTGATTTATCCGATGGTGGTCTCGGCGATTGGCGTCGTCGTCAGCCTCGCCTTCATGCGCGAGCCGACCCACAAGATCCGGATCTGGGACGAGGTCGGGGGCGGTCCGCCGCCCTTGGTGCCCGACCAGCCTTAGCGCCGCCGCAACGCCGCCCGGTCGCGGCCATGATCGCCGCCGCCGCTCCGTAACGACCGGCCGCTGAGGGCGGGTCGGCAGCGGCCGGCGGTGTGCCTCAGGTCTTTTCGATGTTCCACATCAGCACCGCCGGCGCGGTGATGCGGCCCTTCACATTTGCGCGAAAGGCGGTTTTGGGGATGGTTTGCCCGGTCGGGATATAGGGCACCACCTCAAACGCGCGCTGCTGGATCTGGGACGCGATCTGCTGCCGCAATTCGAGATCGGTGCTGTCGACCCAGGCCTTACGCAGCGCCTCGATCTTGTCGTCCTTTGGTCAACCGAACCAGGCCTTGTCGCCATTGCAGCGCAGCGGCTGGTTCAAGGTCGGGTCGAGCATGTCGGCGCCGCTGAAGCTCGTGCCAAACACGCTCCAGCCGCCTTCGGCGATCGGCTTGCGCGAGGCGCGCCGCGTTACCAGCTCTCCCCAATCCATCGCCGCGATTTCGACCTTGAGCCCGAGTTTTTTCATCAAATCGGCGACCACCTGCGCCTGGGCATGCGGGCCGGGCAGATCGGTCGCGTCGAGGACAACGATCTTCTCCCCCTGATAGCCGGCCGCCGCCACCAGCGCCCGGGCCTTGTCGAAATCGCGTTTGCCGGTCAGCGCCTCGGCGCCGGCGGTGTTGGCCATCGGACAACCGCAGGTAAAAAAGGACGGACAAAGCTGCCAATTGCGCGGATCGCCAGCGACCGCACTCATGAAATCGGCTTGGCGGGCGACGGCCATAACCGCCTGGCGCATCGCCGGCTTGTCAAAAGGCGGCCACAAATGGTTGAACCGCACCAGTTGCGAGGCGCCGAGCGGGTCGGCCTCGGCGACCACAACGTCGCGGGCGTCAAGCGCCGGGACGAGGTCGAGCGGCGGCAGCTCCCACCAATCGACATCGCCGCTGTTCAGCGCCGCGGCGGCGGTGGCGTGGTCGGGAACCACGATCCATTCGACCCGCTCGACCTTGACGATTTTCCCACCCGAGGCCCAGCTCGGCGGCTCGCGACGCGGCACATAATCGGGGTTTTTGACATAAACGATGCGGTTGCCGGGTTCGAATTCGGAAGCGACGAATCTGAACGGCCCCGATCCGACCATCTCGGTCACCTGTCGGAAGGGATCGGTGACCGCCAGACGTTCGGGCATAATGAACGGGACAATGCTCGACACCTTGGCCAATGCCCCGATCAGCAATGGAAACGGCCGTTTGAGCCGGATCGAAAATGTACGGTCGTCGCCGCCCTTCATCTCGGCGATCGCCGCGGCGAGCGCCTGCCCGCAGGAATCGCGCGCCATCCAGCGCCTCAGCGAGGCGGTGCAATCGGCGCCGCGCACCGCCTGGCCGTCGTGAAATCTGAGGCCGTCGCGCAACACGAACGTATAGGTCAGGTTGTCCCTGGACACGTGGTAGTCGCCGACCATCTGCGGATGCGGCTCGAATTTGTCGTCGAGCGCAAACAGCGTGTCGAACACCATGTAGCCGTGGTTGCGGGTGACATAGGCGGTCGTCCAGATCGGATCGAGCACCCGCAAATCGGTCTGCGGGATAAAGCGCAGCGTTTGAGATTGTTGCGCGCGGCCGCGGATTGGCCATCCGAGCCCGGCCAGCGCTGTCATTCCCGCGGCTGCAAAATTGCGGCGGGAAATGACATGGCGCATGGCGAGCCTCCCGATCTCGAGGGCCCGCCTATGTTAACCAAATCGCGGCACCCGCGACAGCGCTTTGCCGCGTGGAAGGCGGTTTCAGACGACGGCCAGCGCCCGATCGAGATCGGCGATCAGATCGCAAGCGGCCTCGAGACCGACCGACAGCCGCACCAGCTGGTCGCCGATGCCAAGTTCGGCGCGGGCTTCGGGCTTGAGCCGCGAATGGGTGGTGGTCGCCGGATGGGTGACCAGGCTCTTCGAATCGCCGAGATTGTTCGAGATGTCGATGAGCCGGAGAGCGTTGAGGAAGCGAAAACAGGCGGATTTGTCGCCGGCGATGTCGAATGCGACGAGGCTGCCGCCGGCCCGCATCTGGCGCCGCGCCAGCGCGTATTGCGGATGGCTGGGCAAGCCCGGATAGAGCACCCGCGCGACCTTTGGATGGGCCTCAAGAAAGGCGGCGATCGCCGCTGCGCTTTGGGATTGGCGCTCGACGCGCAGCTCGAGCGTTTCGAGGCCTTTGAGCAGCAGCCAGGCGTTGAACGGGCTCAGCGACGGACCGGTGTGGCGGTAAAACAGGCCGAGATCGTCCTTGATGAATTTCTCGGAGGCGAGGATCGCACCGCCGAGGCAGCGGCCTTGCCCGTCGATATGCTTGGTCGCCGAATAAACAACGACATCGGCCCCGAGCGACAGCGGCTTTTGCAACAACGGACTGGCGAAGACATTGTCGACGATCAGCAACCCGCCGGCGCGGTGAACCAGTCGGGCCACCGCGGCCAGATCGACGATCTCCATCGCCGGGTTCGACGGGCTTTCGCAAAAGGCGGCGGCGGCCCCGCCGGCGAGTGCCGCCTCCCACGCAGCCAGATCGCGGCCGTCGACCAGCACCGTCTCGATCCCCCAGCGCGGCAGGAGTTCGGCGAGGATGTAATGACAGGAGCCGAACAGGGCCCGGCTCGACACCACCCGTTGCCCGGCGCGCAGCCGGCACAGCAACGCCGCAAACACCGCCGCCATGCCGCTTGCCGTCGCCCGGCAGGCCTCGGCTCCCTCGATCAGCCGCAGCCGCTCCTCGAACATCGCCACGGTCGGGTTGCGGTAACGCGAATAGACGTAGCGCACCCCGTCCTGCGCGAACGCCGCCTCGGCCGCGGCGGCATCGCCATAGACATAACCCGAGGTCATGAACAGCGCTTCGCAGGTCTCGTCATAGGGGGAACGGGCGGCGCCGCCGCGCACCAGAAGGGTCGCGGGCGAAACGGTTTGGGCAAGCTCGGCGGGCAGCACAGGTCGCGACATCGGCATTCTCTCCGGTTTCTCCCGCACCGGCTCCGGACAACAAAAAACCCCGGTCCCGCGCGGGCCAGGGCTCTTCAGAACTCCCGACCTTTTAGCGGATTTTTTAGCGTGGCCGCAAGCCGGTCGGCTCAAATCACCACGATCGGCAGGCTCCTACCCGCTCGGGGCGGCGCCGTCAAGTGCGAACTGCCCGGGCGCTGCTCAAGCCGCTTGCCTCTTCTGCGGTGTTGCGAAACCATTCGCGACCGGCAGCGGCGTGAGAGAGGGCATGGCCGAGACCACATCGCGAATTCCGCTGGTCGCGCTCGATCGCCTGACGGTCGATGTATTGACCGACGATGTCAGCGACAATTACGTCAGCAAGACCCTGTTTGCCGTGTCGGAATTCGCCAATGTCGTGCGCGCCGGAGCCACCCGGCTGGCGGGCGAGACGCTGTTATGCGCCAATCTCGGCTTTGGGTGTCGGCTCACCTCCGAGGCGGAAGGCGCGCGCCACCGGATGTTGTTCGACACCGGGCCCGAGGGTTCGGTGTTTCTGCGCAACTGTGCCAATCTCGGAGTCAGGCTCGGCGAAATCGAAAGCATTGCCGTCAGCCACGGACATTGGGATCACATGGGGGCGCTGCCGGCAACCCTGGCCGCGATCGGCGAAGCGGGCGGACGGCCGGAGGTTCATGTCAATCCCGGCATGTTTAACGAGCGCGCGATCCGTCTTGCCGACGGCGCGGTCATTCCCGCCGCCAAAGTGCCCACGCCCGAGGAGATGACCGCCCTCGGGGCCGCGGTCGTCAACGATCCGGCCGGGCGATTGCTGCTCGATCGCCATTTTTACCTGAGCGGCGAAATTCCCCGCATCAGCGCGTTCGAAAAAGGCCGCAACGACCATTTATGCCGCACCGGGCCGGATGCGCCGTGGGCGCCCGACCCGTTGTTGCTCGACGAGCGGATGCTGGTGGCGCAAGTGCGCGGTCTGGGCCTGATCGTGTTCAGCGCCTGTTCGCACGCCGGCATCGTCAATGTCTGCACCGAGGTGCGCCGGCTTTTCCCCGGGGTTCCGATCCATTGCGTGATGGGTGGTCTGCATCTCGGCGGCGTTATGGAGCGGCTGATCCCGGCGACCGTCGACGGGCTGCGGCCATTCGCCATCGCCCACATCATCACCGGTCATTGCACCGGCTGGCGGGCGCTGCATGCGCTCGCCACCGCCTTTGGCGACCGGGTCAGCCAGTCGGCGGTCGGCACCACCTATACTTTCGCCGCGTGACCCGCCCCGCGATGCCGGCCGATCGCGTCGAACCCCGTCTTCCGGTCGCGGTGGTGACCGGTTTCCTCGGCGCCGGCAAGACGACCCTGGTCAACCATATTCTCGCGGCCCCGACCGGGCTGCGGGTCGCGGTCATGGTCAACGAAATCGGCGAAATCGCGATCGACGGCGAACTCATCGCCGCCGCCGAGGGCATGGTCGAGCTCGCCAATGGCTGCATCTGCTGCTCGATCAACCAGGATCTGGTGGCGGCGATCGGGCGTCTGCTCACGCGCCGGCCGCTGCCCGACTACCTGGTGGTCGAGACGACCGGCCTTGCCGATCCGCTGCCGGTGGCGCTGACCTTGGCGCGGCCTGAGTTTCGCGACGAGCTGCGCCTCGATTCGATCATCGCCGTCGCCGACGCCGAGCATTTCGCCCTCGACCTCGACGCCGTCACCGCGGGATGGCGGCAGCTGCGCTACGCCGATTTTGTCGTATTAAACAAATGCGACCGGGTTTGCGCCGAACGGGCCGATGCGATCGAGGCGAAGATTGGCGCCGTCGCCGCGGGCATTCGCGTCGTTCGCGCCGCTTATGCGCGGGTGGCGCTGCCGCTGCTGCTCGCGACCGACCGCTATCGCGAGCATAAACCCGCTCCGGACAATCACGACCATCTCGATGAGGACGGCTTTGAGACGGTCTCGTTCGCCAGCGAGCGGCCGTTTTCCGCCGAGCGGTTCCAGGCATTTCTCGAGACCCTGCCGGCAAGCGTATTCCGCGCCAAGGGGGTGCTCGACATCGCCGGGGTCGACGGCCGGCATCTGTTTCACCTGGTCGGCCGCCGCTTTACGCTCGACCCGGCTCCCGGCCGCCATCGCGGGACCAATCGCCTGGTGCTGATCGGGCGGCGGCTCGATGCCGCCGGATTGCGCGCCCGACTGGCCGCCTGTCTGGTGCCGCCGCTCAATCCGGAGCCGGAATAGCCAGCGACCAGACCAGCAATGCCGCCGCGGTCAAGACCGGAGCCCAGCTGGCCGCTGACCCGCCCCAGGCTTGCATGGCGGCGGCAAGGGCCCCACCCGCGACCAGCCCCAGCCACGGCAATGCCTGCTCGGCCCAAATCCATTTGGCGCCCCGGTCGAGCACCAGCCCGGCCAGGCCTTCGCCGAACCTGACCAGGGTTCCGGTCACAAGGTCAGGCTGACCGCGACGCTGCCGGCGCGACGCATCGCCGCGTTAAGCGCCCCCATCGCCAGCACCATCGGCACCGGCGCGGTGCCGAACAGCGCGGCAAGCGTCAACAGCCCGGTCACGGTGACGAGCACCGCGCTTAGATGACGCGGGCCGGCGCTATGGGCGAGCAGCCGGCCGCCGGCGGCGCCGATCACGAACAGCACGATCAGCGCCAGGATTTGCCCGGCCTCGGCAAAGCGGCCGCGGCCGATCGCGATCGCGAATTGCGTGCTGTTGCCGCTCATGTACGAAACAAACAGATGCTGCAGGCGAATATAGCCGATCGCATCGACCATGCCGGCCAGTCCGGCCAGCAACACCGCCATGACCAGCCCCCGCCGCAGCGCGGCCGCGGTCTCGGCGTTTTCGCCCCTCGCTGTCACCTGGCGCCTCCTTTCGGCTGGGCATTTTTTGCTTCCGGCTCATCGGCGAAACGCCGCGGTTGGGTGCGCACGGCAATCACGGCGCACCCTTGTCGCCCCGCTCGCCCAACCCTATTTGGAGAAGGGCGCGGGGTTTGGCTGCCGTTCACGTTGATTGGATCCACGGGCGACGGTTTCACCTCTCGGAAATTGGCCCGCCGCACGGCGCCGTGGAATGAAACGGCCCCTATCTTGTTGATATAGGCGGCGCAGGCCAGGTTCAGCGTATGAGACGGAAACGGGTGAAGGCATGGCAAAGCCAAAGAGAGGACGCTCAACCGCCGCGATCGACGATCACGTCGGCGCGCGCATCCGTGAGCGGCGCATTATGCTGGGGCTGACCCAGCAGCAGCTGGCTGAAATGATTGGGGTTACCTATCAGCAGGCGCATAAATACGAGCGCGGCATCAATCGCGTTTCAGCGGGCCGGTTGTTCGAAATCGCCCGCGCGCTGAGCGCCCCGATCACGTATTTTTACGAAGGCATCGGTGAAGAGGGGCCGCGGCAGGTCACCCCGCACCAGCGCATGTTGCTGGAAATCGCCCGCAACTTCGCCGAGATTCGTAACGAGAAGCATCAGGAAGCGGTCAGTCAGCTGGCGCGCGCGCTGGCCAGCCGGTAATCCGGCGCCAGCCGGCTTTCAGCGTTGCGGCAGCGGAAACGCGTCGAGATACGACCGGTATTCGCTCTCGACGTCGATCTCGAGCGCCGCCATCAGTCGCACGAGGCCGTTGTAATAGGCGATCGTGACGAAGAGGTCGGTCAGTCGCTCGGGGTCGAGCGCCTCCCGTAGTCGCGCGAAGGTTTCGTCGGAAAGTTGAAGGCCGACGGTCAGTTCGCGCGCTGCCCGTAAGACGGTCTTGGCCAGCGGTTCGAGCGAACTGGAGCCTCCGGCACTCTCTGCGGCGATGGCGCGGATGTCGTCGTCGGAAACCTCGAAATCGCGGCTGATCCGGATGTGGTGCGAATAGGCGTAAGCCGAGCCCGCCACATAGGCGACTTGCAGGATCGCCAGTTCGCGCAATCGCGGATCCAGTCGGCTGCCGTCGCGAATATAGCGCGCCAGCGTGTTGAGGCTGCGCGCGGCCCGCGGGCTGTGCGCCAACAGGCGGTAGAGGTTGATATTTCGCGCCAGCAGATCCTGGTGCTCGGGCAACAGGTCGGATCTGTCGAGATAGGGCAAGCGCGCCATCGCCTTTGCTCCGTGCTGCTCGCATGCCGCTTATTACAACCTTCTCGCGGCCGGCGCTCTATCTCTGTGTCCGTCTGGCGCCAGTCTGCCGCCCGCCGGCCGCGCGTCAACGGCTTGTGAGCCGGACCGACCGGCCGGCGACAACGGCATTGGCCTGCAGATAGGCGATCAGTTCGGGCATCGAATAACGGCGCTTGTGGGCGATCGTCGCGGTCGGACCCCAGCCCCAGCCGCGCAGCTCGGCCGCATTGGCATAAAGCACCGAACCCAAATCGCAGCGCAGCGAGCCAAGCAGAAATTCGCCGACGAGATGACTGCCGAGTTCACCGAGCCGCCGGCTGTTTTGCGTGGTCTCGGCTTCGGCAAGCACGAACAGCCACAACGGCGTGCGGCGGGCGAACGCGTCGGGCGGAAAGCCGGCGCCCTCGAGCCGCTGCGCCAGCAGCCTTCTGACCGCCGCGGTGGCGTCGTGGAGATCCGGAATGCGGGCTTGCGCATAACGCTCGGCTTCCTCGCCGGTGGCGAGCCCGACCGAGCCGGTCAATACCGAGCTCGGCTCGGAGGCGCGCAACAGATTGCGGCGCGGTAGGTTGCGCTCGCTCGAAGTGTCCTTGCCGTTGGCGTCGGGACCGGGCGGCAGAGCCGCGATCGGCAGCGAGAACAGCTTGTCCGAAATCAAGGTGTCGAGCGGCCGCACCGCCTGGGCCGTGGCGCCGCCGAAATCGAAAAAATAGCTCCAATCGATGACATCGGCCGGCGCGAGCGGATTGTCGCCGACCAGACCGACGGTCGCGGGCTGGTCGGCCGCGGCAAAGATCGGCCGCGGCTGGCCGGTCAGCACCGCCCCGGAGGCGTCGCGCACAACCTCGTGCAGCCGGTAATCGTCGCGCACCAGCGAATGGCCAAGCCGAAACGCCGCGACCGCGAATTCATGCGGGATCGGGATCGACGCCCGGGCGCCGAGGCCGGCCCGGCAGCGATACAAGAAGGTGTGGACGGCGCCGGGCGCCGGCAAGGTCGAATTCGGCGCTGCCCCCCGCTCATAGGCGTGGAGCGCCCCGGGCGCGATGCGCGCCAGGGCCGCCTCCGCCAATATCCGCGGCAGAAAATCGGTCGCCACAATCGTCTCGTAGGTCCACACGACGCGGCGGTGGCAATCGTCAAAGGCGGCGGCAATCTGCGCCTGGCTCGGCGCCGGAACCGCGGCCAGGGTGCGGTCGATGCAGTCGTTGTGCGCCAGCTCAAACAGCGCCTGCAACTGCGAGATCATCTTGTGCTCGCTGTTGCGGGGGTCGGGTATTTCGGCGCTGCCATTGGCGGCGCGAATGAAATCGAGGCCGTCGATGACGCCGGCGGCGCCGGTGGCGCTCGGCGCGGCAATCTCGGTCAGCGCAAAGCGGCCGGTATAGAGGCCGTTGCGCTGCTCGAACCAAGGGGCGGCGATCGTCGTCAGCGTCGCGAAATCGGCGACCCCGTAGACGCTGTCGAGATCGAGCTTGCCGGTATTGACGCTGAGCGCCGAGGCGGGATTGGCGGCGTCGGCGACCGCCTCGTGCAGCAGGGCCGGCGTGATGCCCGCCGCAGCCAGCCCGCGCGCGACCGCCGGCTCGGTCTGCGCCGCCTGGTTGAGAGTGTCGAGCGCCTGGAGTGCGGTGGCGGTGCGCGTGACATCGTGGTCGATGAACTGCCCGAGGAATGTGTAGCCGGCCGGTTGCGAGCCGTCGGGGCCGGTGTTGTCGTCGACAAAGGGGCTGGCGCCGGTGCCGAGCGGCGGCCCGATAATGGCGCGCAATGTCGCGCTATCCTCGATCGGGTCGCACAGCTTGCGCGGCGGCGGAGCGCCGTCAAGCCCGGGCTTGCCGCAACTGCCGAGGGCGCGTTCGGTCCGGCAGGCTTCATAGCAAAAGGCATAGCTCGACAGGGCCGGCGGCGAGGGTGCCGCTCCGGGCGCGCGCTGCGACAGCGGCGCGTCGCTGCCATGGCCGATGGCGACCGCGGGAAGGATGCGCAGCACCTGTTCCAGGCGCGCGGCCGTGAGCGGGTTTGGGCGCGCGAATTCGGCCGGCGGATGGCCGCGCAAGGTCTGCAAAAACAGCGACAGGCGCGGGTCGGCATCGGCCGCCGCGGCGTGCAACGAGGTTTGGGTCCCGCCCAGTGCCGCGGCCAACGCGGCGGCGAGGATCGTCAATCGCGCCATAATTCTCCCCTGTTGCGGCAAGCCGCGGCGCCCGGCGGATTGAATAAACCGTCTGCCCAAAGCGGGGAATGATATAGCGAGTTTGGTTGCGCTTTTGACAACGTCTCGTCTCGCCCGCGAAGGCCCGGGTCCGTCGCGCGGCGCCGCGCAGCGGTTCGGATTTCGCCGGCGATCGCAGCGGCGATTGGTTTTCCGGCGCGCGCCAGCCTAAGATGCGCCGGCAATTATCGGCGGAGCAGATCATGGCCGGCGGGATTTTGTTGGCGGCGATGGATTTCACCAATGTCGCCGAAGACGAATTCAACGATTGGTACGATCTCGAGCACATCCCCGAGCGCCAGCGCGTTCCCGGCTTTCAGAGATGCGCGCGCTGGCTCGGCGTCGCCAACCCCAGGGTCTCGGTCGCCACCTACGACCTCGCGGCGGACGAAGTCCTCGACAGTCCGGCCTATCGCGCGATCGGCGGCGACAACCTGTCGCCATGGTCAAAGCGCATCACCGCCCGGGTCAAGATGTTAATGCGCTATGTCGGTGAACAGATCACCGCGGCCGGCGCTGCCGATGCCGATGGCGAGGGGCTGCTGCTCAACGCCATGAGCGTGGCGCCCGAGCACGAAGCCGAATTCAACGAGTGGTACGACCGCGAACACATTCCCGCACTTGCCGCCGTGCCCGGCACGTTGAGCGCGCGCCGCTATCGCGGCACCGGGGCGGCCCAGCGCTATATCGCCCTCTACCATCTCGCCACCCCCGAGGTGCAAGCCTCACCCGCCTGGAAGGATGCCGCCAACACGCCCTGGACGGAGCGCATGCGGCCGCATTTCAGCGACCATTTGCGCATCGTCGCCGGCGGTATCGGCGCGGCTGAGCGGAGATCCGCCGGCGATGGCCGGCCGCCGCCACTGGAACCGTGGCCAGCGCAGGGGTGGGCGCGACCGGCTTTGTCCGCGTCGTGAGGCTGCAGATCAGATGCCGGGTCGTTCTCGATCGAGGCTTTGGCGTTGCCTGCCCGATTTCGCCGATATCGAGCGACCGGTTTTATTGCCGCTGCCCGCGATAACCCGCGTCTATCGCTCTTCGTTCATAAAATTAGTTTAAACGAACCGCGGAGTTGATCTAAGCTTCTGCCAGGCGGCGACCGCGCCGCGATTTGTGCGTGCGGCAATTCGACGCCCGGAGCGGCAGGTGGCGGCCGCGCCGAGGGGAACGGCGCGACAGCCCGACGGGGGAATTGTGAGCCGGATGGGGGGACATCCGTTGCGACGGCGGCACGCTGCGGCGGTGCGCGCACAGCGTTGCGTGACGGGGGGCGTCATGCTGGTGTGGGCGCTCGCGGCCGGCGGCTGCATGGTCGGACCCGATTACAAATCCCCCGAGGTGACCGTCGCCAACCAGTATCTCGAAGCCCAACAGCCTTCGGTCGACGCCAAAAAACAGCAATATGAAGCCTGGTGGCGGGTGTTCAACGACCCGGTTCTCGATCATCTGGTCGATATCGCCTACAATCAAAATCTCAATCTGATCGCGGCCGGGACACGGGTTTTGCAGGCGCGGGCCGAACTGGGAGTGGCGATCGGGGAGTTTTACCCGCAAACCCAGCACGGCACCGGCTCGCTGATCTACAGCCGCCAGAGCCACGCCGATGTGACCGCGACGCCGCAGAGCCAGCTGGCCAATTTCTGGCGCGATTCGCTGGGTCTCAGCGTCGCCTGGGAGCTCGACTTTTGGGGCAAATTCCGCCGCGCGATCCAGGCGGCCGACGCCGGCTATCTCGCCTCGATCGCGGCTTACGACGATGCCCTGGTCACATTGCTCGGCGATGTCGCCTCGACCTATATCGGCATCCGCACATTGCAGACCCGGATCGCCATCGCCCAAGACAATATCGTCAAGCAAAAACAAGCCCTGGCGATTGCCGAATCCCGCTACCACGGCGGCGTCGCCACCAAGCTCGATGTCTACCAGGCGGAAAACGTGCTCGGCCAGACCGAGGCCAGCGTCCCGCAACTGACCGCCCAGCTCAAGCAGGGCGAGAGCGCGCTCAGGGTCTTGCTCGGCATGGCGCCGCAGCCGCTCGACGATTTGCTGCGCGGGCCGCAGACGATCCCGGTGCCGCCGGCCGAAATCGCGGTCGGGATTCCGGCCGACCTGGTTCGCCGCCGGCCCGATATCCGGGCGGCGGAATTGGCGGCGATGGCGCAAAGCGCCGAGATCGGCATCGCCGAGGCCGACCTCTATCCGGCCTTTAGCCTGTTCGGCACGTTTAGCGGGGTCGCCAGCGACATCAATGGCAACATGCTCAACCAGATGTTCTGGGGCAAAGGCCTCAGCTTCGCGTTCGGCCCGAGCTTTACCTGGAACATCTTGAATTATGGCCAGATCACCAACCAGGTGCGGGTCCAGGACGCAAAACTGCAAGAGCTTCTCGTCGACTACCAGAATTCGGTATTGACCGCGCAAAAGCAGGTCGAAGACGGGCTTGCGGGATTTCTCGAAGGGCGCAAACAGGTCGACGATCTGCGCGCCAGTGTCGCCGCCGCCAACGCCGCCCTTGGTCTTGCCTTTATCCAATATCGGCTGGGGACCCGCGATTTTACGACGGTGCTGACGGCGGAACAGAACCTCTATACGGCCGAGAACGACCTTGCCACCGCCGAGGGCAACGTCGCCACCGCGCTTGCCGCCGTCTACAAGGCGTTGGGGGGAGGATGGCAGATCCGCGACAACCACGAATTCGTGCCGGCGCAGACGGTCGAAGAGATGCGCAGCCGCACCAATTGGGGCAGCCTGTTGCCGGCCCCCGGCGTCGCCGCGCCGCGGCCGGCGCCGTTGCCGACCCCGGCCGATGTCAGCGCCAAGCCCCGGCTGCCGGAATGGTGAGGGCGGCATGACCGGGCAGCGGCCGGGGCGCTCGCCGGCCCTGACCCTGGCCGCGGCGGCGCTGGCGGGCGGGGCGATGCTGTGCATCGCGGCGCTGTGGAGCCTGTGGTCCGATGTCGATGCGACCGCGGCCGAACCGCGGATCGTCGCTCCGGCATCGCCGCCGGCGGCCGTGCGTCCGGCGCAATTGCCGGGCCCGGCGGCGGCGGCGCCGGTGCCGGTGGTGCTGCCGAAATTGCAGTCGGTGACCGACTACATCGAGATCACCGGCAACGCCGCGGCGGTCAACGATGTCAAGCTGATCGCCCGTGTCACCGGTTATCTCGAAGGCATTCACTATCAGGATGGCCAGTTCGTCAAGAAAGGCGACCTGCTGTTCACGATCCAAAAGGACCCCTACAAACAGCAACTCGAACAGGCGCGGGCGCAGGTCCTCTCGGCGCAGGCCGCGCTGCTGCACGCCAAGACTGAACTCGCCCGTTACACCAAGCTCGTCAAACAGGACGCCGCGACCCAGACCGAGGTCGACCACTGGGCCTATGAGCGCGCCAGTGCCGCCGCGCAATTGCAAAGCGCGCTCGCGCAAGTGTCGATCGACGAGGTCAATCTCGGCTACACCGAGGTGCGCGCACCGTTCGACGGCATCGCCGGCAAGCATCTGATCGACCCCGGCAATGTCGTCGGCGGCGAGGGGCAGCAGGCGGCGCTGGCCGAGATCACCCAGCTCGACCCGATCTACGTCGTCGCCAATCTGTCCGAACAGACGGTGCTCAAGATCCGGCAGAATCTCGGCCAACACCGGATGACATTGGCCGACCTGCACAAGGTTCCGGTCGATGTCGGGTTGTCCAACGAACAGGGCTTTCCCCATCGCGGCACGATCGAATACGTCGCGCCGCAACTCGATCCGGCGACCGGAACCCTGCTCGTGCGCGGCATTCTGCCCAACCCCGACCGGGTGCTGTTGCCCGGCTTTTTTGTGCGCATGCGGCTGCCGATGGGACGGGTCGACAAGAACGCGCTGCTGGTGCCGCAGCGCGCGCTGCAGACCGATCAGGGCGGCACCTATCTGCTGGTTCTTAACGAAAACGACATTGTTGCGCAGCGTTATGTTCAGCTCGGGCCGGTGGTCAACGGGCTGCAGGTGGTCACCGCCGGTCTGACGCCGGAAGAGCGGGTCGTGGTCGGTGATTTGTGGCGCGCCGCGCCCGGGACTAAAGTGGTGCCGCAGCCGACCACGATCGAGGCGGTCACCCGGGCGGCTGGCGGCGGAACGCAGCCATGATGTCGAAATTTTTTATCGAGCGGCCGGTCCTTGCCAATGTGCTCGCGATCGTGCTGGTCATCATTGGCGCGGTGTCGCTGCTGCGCCTGCCGGTTGCCCAATATCCCAACGTCACGCCGCCGACCGTGGTGGTCTCGACCCGCTATCCCGGCGCCAGCCCGCAGACCGTGCTCGACACGATCGCGCTGCCGATCGAGCTGCAGGTCAATGGCGTGCCGGGCATGATCTACATGCAGTCGACCAGCGCCTATGACGGCACCTATGTGCTGACGATCAGCTTCGAGATCGGCAGCGATCCGAACATGGATCAGGTGCAGGTGCAAAACCGCGTGCAAAACGCCCTGGCCCAGCTGCCTGAGGCGGTGCAGGCGCAAGGGGTCGCGATCCGCGCGAAATCGCCGGCCATTCTCGAATTTGTCACGTTGAGCTCGCCCGACAATTCGCGCGACGCGCTGTTCATGTGGGATTACGCGTCGATCAACCTCGTCAACGAGCTGGCGCGGCTGCCCGGGGTCGGCAATGTCGCGGTGATGGGGGCGGGCGAATATTCGATGCGGATCTGGATGGATCCGAACAAGCTCTACTCGTTTGGGCTGCAGCCCTCCGATGTCAGCCGCGTGGTCCGCCAGCAAAGCCAGGAGGTGGCGGCCGGGCAGGTCGGGATGCCGCCCGCACCCGCCGACCAGGCCTTCCAATACACCGTCGACGTCAAGGGCAAATTCGCCGATCCCGACGAGTTCGGGAATATCATCGTCAAGGACCAGACCGCCCAGGGCGGCCGCCTGGTCCGGCTCAAAGACGTGGCCCGGATCGATCTCGGCGCCCAAACCTACAGTCAGGATTTCCGGCTGAACGGCAAGCCCGCCGCCGGTATCGCCATCTACCAGACCCCGGACGCCAATTCACTGAAAGTCGCGGCGGAAGTCGACGCCAAGATGAAACAGTTGGCGCGCAATTTTCCGCCCGGGCTTTCCTACAGTATTCCCTATAATACGACAATTTTCGTCCGCAATTCGATCAACGAAGTCTATAAGACCTTGTGGCAGGCCGG
>JAJPIH010000017.1 GCA_021324875.1 Alphaproteobacteria bacterium | reverse complement strand
GAGGCGGTTTACCGCTTCCGCGTCCAGCAATATCTGCCTGACCGGCGGGTGGTTTGCCGCCAGAGCGGCCTTCAACTGATCGCCGAGATAGCCGATACTGGCAAAAAACAAGTACCCTTCCGGGCGCCAAATCAGAAGCCCGGGAAAGGTGCGCGCCTCGGGGTGAAGCCGCAGATCGCGATAGGCCTCCTCGCCCGGGAGCTGACCGAGGACCGCGCTCCGCGGGTGGCTCGCGCGGTAGATCAGCAACAACAACGACAGCGCGACGCCGAGCACGATGCCGTGCGGGACGCCCAACGTCAGCTCAGCCGCGATGACGATCATCGCCAGGGAGAACTCCAAACGGCTGCGGACAATCAGATCGCGTAAATACGCCGGTTTGGAGAGATGCAGCATGGCCGCAATAACGATCGCGGCGAGCGCCGGATGGGGCAGCCCGCGAAACAGCGGCGTCAAAAAAATCAGCGTCAGAACGCAAAACACCGCCGCGACAATATTGGCAAGCTGGGTGCGTGCACCGGCAGCCAGGGCGACCGAGGTTTTGGACAGGCTTCCGACCACGAGAAAGCCGCCGAACAACCCGCTCAGAATGTTGGCGGGCCCGTGCGCGATCAGTTCCTGGTTGGGATCGATGTCGCCGCCGCCCCGCATCGCTGCGGCCTTGGCCGCGCCGAGGGCTTCGGCATAGCCCACCAGCACGATGGCCAGCGCCCCGGGTGCGAGGTCGCGCAGTATCGCCGGGTCGAGCCTGGGCCAGACGAGATGCGGCAGTCCGGTCGGCAGCTGGCCGACCACGCTCACTGCGGCGGCGGTCGCGCCAAACAGGCCAACGATCAGCGTCGCGGCGATCGCGACGAGCAGGGCCGCGGGGAGGCGCGGCGCCAGCCGGCGTAGCGACAGCATCGCAACCAGGCTCAAGAGGCCGGTTATCACCGGGGCGGCCCGCGCGTCTGGCACCTGCCGGACCACGTTCCACAGCTTGGCGAAGAAATTGCCCGATGTCCCGGCCATGCCCAGCAGATGCGGCACCTGGCCGATGATCGTGACGCCGACGAGGCCCTCGATAAATCCGCGCATGACCGGCGTCGGGATGAACGCCGCCACCCATCCCATCCGCAGCGCTCCAAAGATAAGAAAGAAGGCGCCGATCAGGATCGCAAGGGTCGAGGTCAGTGTATTGAAGCTGGCGGTTCCTTGTACCGCAATGGCCCCGACGGTCAGCGCGGAAATCAAGCCGGTTGCGGTGTCGGGCCCGACCACGAGCAGGCGCGAGGTGCCAAGCAGCGCGTAGGCAATCAATGGCGGAACGATTGTATAGAGCCCCATGACCGGTGGCACGCCCACAATGCCGGCATAGGCCATGCTTTCGGGCACCATGACCGCCCACACCACGAGACCGGCCATCACATCGGAAAGCAACCATGCGCGGCGGTAAGCGGGAAGCCAGCCCAGGACGGGAAGCAGCCGCTGTGCGAGCGAAGCGGGGCGAGCCGCGACGGGAACGGTCTCGGTCGAGGTCATCGCGCCGATCCTCGAATTCCGCGGCCGCCGATTTAGCGACGGCCGCCAGGAAGAATGGCTCGTGGCGTACTGCAGACAAGTCGTAGCCACGCTACCATTCGAGAGGTCGTCGCCGCCCGCAAATTTGGCGACCCGATTTTTCAGGATATCGGCTGTTCACGGTCGCCGGCCGCGGTTTTGGCCCTCTGCCAATCTCCGCCGCTGGTCCGCCGGGATGGATCTCGGGCGAGCGAGGGCCGAACCCGCGTCGGACTGCGAGCGTCGCCGCATCGAGGGCGAAATCGGTCTCGGGGCCGTGCGCTGGAATTGTTGCTGACCGATGACGGCCCCGAGCTCGAGCAAACAGCGGGTAAACGCGGCTTGTCGGTCGACCCCTCGACGATTTTCGGGTGGCTCCAGAAATACGTTACGGAACTCGAAGAGCTTAGGCGGGCAGGGGCCGGCGGGCCGCGACGAGCCGGCGCTTTGATGCGCAATCCCCGGCGCGGAATGTGAGCTCCGGCAAGAACCGGCAGACCTCGTCGACGAACTCGGCCGACTGCGTTCCGATCGGAATGCGGGGACCGGACATACCGGCTCGCCGCCGGCGACGCTCCGAAATTGACCCGTGATGTGCCGCACTGCGTCCGACGCGAAATAGAGCGCGAGGTTGGCGATATCGCTCGGCCGGCCGAACTGCTCGAGCGGCTGGGAGACGACCCCGCGAAGCTGACCGGTACGCTCGAACTCGGCTCGCGTGCGGCCGCCGAGGCCGCTGACGCAAGGCCGCCGGGCGGCTCGGCGCGGGGAGGGCCGGTCGCCCAGCGGCGATGCGCGTTGGTTAGGGCATCAGCACCTTGTCGATTACCATGATCACACCGTTGCTTTGATTGACGTCGGCAATCGTCACCTTCGCGGTGTTGCCCTTGTCGTCAGTCACCATCAGGTCCTTGCCCTGGCCGGTAACGGTCAGACTGTCGCCCTCCACCGTCTTCAGTATCGCCTTGCCGCCGCCATTCCTGACGTCGGCGTCGAGCGTCATGGAGTCATACCGGCCAGGGACGACATGATAGGTCAGTATCTTGTCGAGGGTTGCTTTGTTCTCTGGTTTAAGCAGCGTCTGAACCGTCCCGGCCGGCAGCGCCGCGAACGCCTCGTTTGTCGGGGCAAAGACGGTGAAGGGTCCCGGGCCTTCGAGGGTGTCGACCAAGCCGCCCGCCTTGACCGCGGCGACAAGCGTGGTGTGATCCTTGGAGTTGACGGCGTTCTGGATGATGTTCCTGTTGGCGTACATCGGCGCGCCGCCAACCATCGGGTCTTCGGCGGCCAGCGCCGAGCCGATCAGAGCGACGCTGATAAGCGCATTGGCGCCCCGTAATCTAAACTTGATCATGGCTGAAACTTGTTCCTTCCGGATCGCCGCGGGCCTCGGCCTGCCCTCCGCCGTCGCGGCGTCCATTGTCTCTACGGGCGATATCGACGCCCGGATGCAAAAATTTGCATCCATCGGAAAGGGCTGTGCGTAACTGATTCGAGGACAATCGAATCTGAGTCTCCGCGCATGTTCTGAAGCGGGTTAGGTGTTTTTCCTTGGACAAGCGGTAGATTTCGCGGCACCGTTTGCTGAGGTTGATTACTGTTAACGACTTGATTGTCGACACTCGATCCACCGCGCTTTCCTCTGCCGGCGTCCTGATCGAAGCTGTTGGAATGGGCAGCCGCACCGCATTGAAGCGGCTCTACGAGCTTGAATCGCGTCGTCTTTACGGTATTGCCCTGCGCATCGTCGGGCGCCCGGAGATTGCCGCCGACGTGCTGCAGGACGCGTTCCTTCAGGTCTGGCAAAACGCCAAGAACTTCGACCCTGAACGCGGTGCTGGTGGCGCTTGGCTGACTGGCATTGTGCGCTTTCGGGCGCTTGACGCCGTCCGCAAGTTCGGTCGCGAGATACCGTCCGAGGATCCGACGCTCGGCGACGAGGTCTTTGAGCCCGACGTGATCGAACGGCTCGATGCTGAGGCCGAAGCCCGCGCGTTGACGCGTTGCCTGCGCCGGCTCGACGATCGGCAACGGCGTTGCGTGGTGCTGGCCTTTGTCGATGGATTTTCCCATGCCGAGATCGCGGAACGCCTCGCGGCGCCGCTGGGAAGCGTCAAAAGCTGGGTGCGGCGCGGATTGCTGGCGCTGCGGAGTTGTCTTGAAGCATGATCCCGGAAGATCGCGACGCGCTGAACGTCTTGGCGGGTGAATATGTTCTGGGCCTGCTCGATCCCGCCGAGGCGCGCGAAATCGAAGCCGCGCGCGCCAGCAATGCCGCGCTTCGCAGCGCGATCTACTTCTGGCAGCAGCGTCTTCACCCGCTGGCTGCGCTGGCGCCGCCGGCCGAGCCGCCCTCGGATCTGTGGAGCGGCATCGCGGCGCGACTGGACAGCGTGCCGCAAACCGGAGCGGCGCGGTGGTGGAACCGCACCTCGCCCTGGCGTTGGGCGACCGCTGGCATGGCCGCGCTTGCCGTCGCATTGTTGCTCTACATCGCGCTGTCGCCGCCGTCGCCGAGCTATATTGCGATGCTCTACGCGCCGCAGGAAAAACAGGCGAGCTGGATCGCGACGGTTGGCCACGACGGGTTAACGATCCGCACTGTCGCCGCGATCAATCCGCCGCCCGGCCGCGCCTTCGAGCTTTGGGCGATTGCGCCTGGCGCAACGCCGCCGCAAGCGCTTGGCGTCATTCCGCCGGATGGCGTGTTGCGACTGGGCGCGCTGCCCTCCGATGTGCGGCCCGGGACGAGACTGGCGATCACCGTCGAACCGCCCGGCGGCTCGCCGACCGAGCGGGCGACGGGGCCCGTGGTGTTCGTCGGCGACGTGACCAAGATGTAGGCGGGAGGACCTTCAAGCTCGATAAGAGTTGGAAAGCGCGCGGCCAGCCCAGCGTTGGTCTCAAGAAGCGCCTTGGCTGACAGCGCAACATGTCGGCTTGGATGGCTAGGCGGCGCGCCGTAGCTTGGGATGCGCCCACAGCCGCGCCAGCGAGCAGACAAGATGATCGATATCGGCCTCGCTGTGCAACGGTGAGGGTGTGATGCGCAGCCGTTCGGTACCGCGCGGTACGGTCGGGTAGTTGATCGGCTGGACGTAAATCGCGTAATCGTCGAGCAAGACGTCGCTAATCCACCGACACAGGGCGGGGTCGCCGACAATGAT
>JAJPIH010000407.1 GCA_021324875.1 Alphaproteobacteria bacterium | reverse complement strand
CCGCCGCGATCTTGCGGGCAGACAAGCCGCAACTCGGCGCCGAGCCCGAGATTCGAGCCGACCAGATGGATCACCGGGTCGTGCCGGCCGTCTGCGGCGAAGGCCGGCACTCCGCCCACCGCGATCGCCGCCAACAGGGCAATGCCGCCGAACAGAGGCAAAAGCGGCCGGCGCTGCGGCGCGGCTCGCCGTTGACGGCGCCAGCGGCAGCGCGGTCGGACAAGCGACCGAGCCGCTCTCGCCCATGCCGCCCCCCGATCGAGCGACAGGTCGGTGAACGTGAAGGTCATATCGTATCCCCAGTTACCGTGAAGCGCCGGAGCCGCGGTTGATGTCACTGAAAACCTTTGCCAATTGGTTTCTGCCGTCGCGGCTGAACTCAGGGCGGTGGTAACTTGGCGCGATGCTCAATCCCGACATTCTCCACCGTGATTTCACAGCCGAACCGTTCTGGTGGGAGGCTTACCGGCCCGTCGCCGGCGAGCTCACCGAACTGCCGCGCGAGGTGCGGGTGGCGATCGTCGGCGGCGGCTATGCCGGGCTTGCCACCGCCCTTGAACTTGCCAGGCACGGCATCGCCGCGGCCGTGCTCGAAGCCCAGGCCCCCGGCGCCGGGGCCAGCACGCGCAATGGCGGCGCGGTCAGTGGCGGCGTCAATATCGGCAAGAGCTTCTCCGGCAAGAGTGTGACAATTGATGGCGCACGGGCCGCCCGGCTGCTGGCCGACGCCGCCGACGCGTTCGCGCTGGTCGACCGCCTGATCCGCGAAGAGCAGATCGAGTGCTTTTGGGAAACCAAGGGGCGCTTTGTCGCGGCGTGGACGAGCGCCCATTTCGAGGCGCAGCGCCGGCGGCTTTCACTGCTCAACGCGGCCGCGCAATCGGGCGCCTACATGGTTCCGCGCGAACAACAGCGCGAGGAAATCGCCAGCGATTATTATCACGGCGGCATGGTCGTGGAGCGTTCCGGCAAGCTCCATCCGGCGCTCTACTACAAGGGCCTGCTCGACGCCTGCCGACGCCGCGAGGTGCCGGTTTGCGCCAACGCCGCGGTGCGCCAAATCACGCCCGCCGCTCCGGGCTGGCGTCTCGAAACGAGCCGCGGCACGGTGGTTGCGGGCGATGTCGTGATCGCGACCAACGGCTATACCGGCGACCTGACCCCGTCGCTGGAGCGCCGCATCGTGCCGATCGCGAGCCACATCATCGCCACCGAGGAGCTGCCGAGCGAACTGGCGCGCTCGCTGATCCCCAAGGGCCGCACGCTCTCCGACACCCGCCGGGTGCTGTGCTACTATCGAATGTCGCCCGATGGCCGGCGGATGATTTTCGGGGGCCGCGCCCGCTTTACCCAGGTTGCCGCCGCGGTCAGCGCGCGCGTTCTTTACCGCTACATGACCGCCCGCTTTCCGCAGCTGCACGGGGTGAAGGTGACCCACGCCTGGACCGGCAATACCGCCTTCACCCTCGACGCTCTGCCGCATATGGGCGAGAACAACGGGCTCCATTTCTGTCTGGGCTGCAATGGCAGCGGGGTGGCGATGATGACCTATCTCGGTTGGCAGACGGCGCGCAAAATTGCCGGGATGGCCAACGCCGCTTGCAGTTTCGACACGCCGGATTTTCCCGATCATCGGCTCTATTCGGGCAATCCGTGGTTTCTGCCGGCGGTCGGCGGCTGGTACCGGCTGCGCGACCGCATGGACCGTCTTTTTGCTTGAGATTGAGGTGCGCAACGCGGCGGGTTTGGCCTTTCTTGCGAGGAGGAGAGCATGCAATTCGAGACGTTTCAGAAATCGCTGGCCGGGGCCGCGCCACCGGCGGGGTTGAGCCTCGCGGCCCAGGCATTGTGGTGGGAAGCCAAGGGCGACTGGCACCTCGCGCATAAATGCGCGCAGCAGCAAGCCGACGCCGAGGGCGCCTGGGTGCATGCCTATCTTCACCGGGTCGAGGGCGATCTGAGCAATGCCGGCGGCTGGTACGGCCGCGCCGGGCGCCCCGTCTCGAGCGCCCCGCTGCAGGAAGAGTGGGAGACCATCGCCCGCGCTTTGATCGGCTAGCTCGGGCGTGTCGGGGCTGATCCTGATCGGGCTTGGCGGCAATCTCGCGAGCCCGGTTTACGGGCCGCCGCCGGCGACGTTGACCGCGGCGCTGGCGGCCCTCGGCCGAGCCGGGGTCGAGACCGTGGCGCGGTCGGCTTGGTATAGGAGCGCCCCGCTGCCGCCGTCGCCGCAGCCCTGGTATGTCAACGCCGTCGCCTCGGTCGCGACCACGCTCGATGCGCCGGCCTTGCTGGCGCTGATGCTCGATATCGAGGCGCGGCTGGGTCGCGTCCGAGGGCTGCGCAATGCGGCGCGGGTGATCGATCTCGATCTGCTCGATTACCGCGGCGAAAACTGGGCGACGCCGGCGCTGACGCTGCCCCATCCGCGCCTCGCCGAGCGGCGGTTTGTGCTCGAACCGCTCACCGAGCTGGCGCCGCAATGGCGCCACCCGATCTTGGGCTTGAGCGCCGCCCAACTGCTCGCGGCGTTGCCGGATCGGCAGCCGGTCGCGAGGATGCCGGATTGAGGCCGGTCGGCCCGGCGGCCGATTGTGCTTTCTCCACCATCCGGCTATAACCGCGCCCGTTGCTCGCGCGACAGCCACAAATGACCGATTTCGCCGCGGCCCGCACACACATGATCGAAAGCCAGCTGCGCCCGAACCGGGTGACGGACGAGCGGGTGCTCGAAGCGTTTGCCCGTGTCCGGCGTGAATTATTCGTGCCCGAGGCGGTGCGCGCGATCGCCTATATCGACGAGGATCTGCCCATCGGCCGCGGCCGCTATGTGATCGAGCCGCGGGTTGCGGCGCGCCTGATCCAGGCCGCTGCCCCGCAACGCACCGATACGGCGCTCGTGGTCGGTGCCGGGACCGGTTACGAGGCGGCGGTGTTGAGCGGATTGACGCGTACGGTTGTGGCGCTGGAGGAGGATCCGCAGTTGGCCCGCGCGGCGCGCGCCGCGCTGGTCGAAGAGAACCTCGCCAATGTCAGTGTCGTCGAGGGTCGCTTGGCCGACGGCCACCGCGCCCGCGCGCCCTACGATGTCATCCTGTTCGCCGGTGCGATCGCCGAGCTGCCCGACGAGATCGCGACGCAACTCGCCGAAGACGGCCGGCTGGTCGCGGTCATCGAGGCGGCGGGTGAGGGAATCGGGCGGGCGGTAATGGCCATCCGATCCGGTGGTGTGATTGCCCGGCGTATTCTGTTCGACGCGGCAATCCCGTTCTTGCCCGGCTTCGCCCCGAAGCCCGGCTTTGTGTTTTAGCGTCGTGATCGGCCCGGTGCCGCCCGTGTTGCCGGCTGTCCGCGCCCGGGCGAGAAGGGGCCGTGGCGCGATCGGCGTGCCGCCCCCCTTTGCCCGCGGCCGCGGTCCGCTGGGCGCGGCCGCGATCGCCGCCGCGTTGGCCGCCGGGCTTTCCTCGGCCTCGGCGCAAACCCTGACCCAGGCGCTGGCCGAAGCCTATAACAGCAATCCGCAGCTCTTGGCTCAGCGCGCCCTGTTGCGGGCGACCGACGAAAGCGTCCCGCAGGCGCTGTCGGGCTGGCGGCCGACGGTCAATTTCACCGGCCAGATGGGCGGTTCGCGAGCGAGCTTTCAGCCGAACATCGGGACCTCGCAATATTCGACCTTCTTTCAGAATTCCCTCGGTCTTCAAGTAACCCAGCCGATCTACAGCGGCGGTCGCACGATCGCGCAGACCCGCCAGGCGATGAACACCGTCGAATCGACCCGCGCCCAGACTTTGGCGATCGAGACCTCGGTGTTTCAGGCGGTGTGCACGGCCTATCTCGATGTCGTGCGCGATCAGGCGCTGCTCGAAGTCGCGCGCAACAACGTCCGGGTGTTGCGCAAACAGCTCGAGGCAACGCAGGATCGCTTTCGCGTCGGCGAGGTGACCCGCACCGATGTCGCCCAGGCCGAATCGTCATTGGCCCAGGCGATCGGCAACGAGACCGCAGCCGAAGGCACGCTGGCGCAAAGCCGGGCCGAATATGTGCGGGCGGT
>JAJPIH010000148.1 GCA_021324875.1 Alphaproteobacteria bacterium | reverse complement strand
TGGTTGCCTTCCGGATTGGTCAGCCCAAACAACCTCTCCTTCAGGATTGGATCGCGGCCGTTCCACAGCGCCAGACCAAGGCAGATTCTCAGCTCGTCATCGCCAAAACCGGCGATGCCGTCCTCGCCCCAGCGATAGGCCCGGCTGCGCGCGTGATCGTGCGGCAGATAATTCCACGCGTCGCCATTGGCGCTGTAGTCTTCGCGGACCGTGCCCCACTGTCGTTCGCTCAAATAGGGTCCCCAGCGCCGCCAAGGGACACCTTTGGCAATCGCCGCCAGACGGGCGCCCTCGGCCGTCAGGGCCACCCGTTCGCTGTCCGCCGCCATCGCGCCTCCCACCCTCGCTTGTGACCGCGCCGCCGCGTCTGTGCCACGCCAGCGCCGACAGGCCAATACTCTTCGATCATCGCTCGCGGGAATTCGAGATCCTTCGAGGTCGCCCCGGGGCGTCGGTACTGACCGGTCAGCGGCGCCATTCTCGCTCGCGAATTTCATGCGGTCGAAGAGCGGACAGGCGAGGGCTCAACCGGCCGTACACCGGCTTGACGGCCTCCGTCGAAGGGGCGACGATTTGACCGAAGCGTGGTTAACAAAAACCGATCGGCCAGGCGCGGTCAAACCGCCACGCGCGAACCCAGGGAGGAGATCGATGGGCATCTTTCTCAGCAAACGCGAGCTTGCTGCAACGCAGCCGGCTGAAACGGTTGGGTTTGGCTCGCCGGTCCCGACACGGATGGTGTCAAACGGCGAATTTAATCCGCTGCCGCAAACCGAACGTCAGCGCCAATTTGAGGCTCGCCTCAAGGAGTTGGCCGAGGCCAAGGCCCGCAAGCTCGGCACGACGAGGCGCAATTTTCTGCGCACGAGTTGCGGCATGGCAACGGCATTTGTTGCTCTGAATGATGTATTCGGCCCCCATTTTGCCGTCTCGCCGGCCGAGGCCGCCGAGCCGGAAGCTGCCGCCGAGCGCGCCGAGCGCTTCAAGGGCCAGTTCATTCTCGACGACCAGCTGCACTTTGTGCGCGACGATTACCGCGTCGAGGACATCCTGTTTCTCGCCAAATACGCCAATCAGCATTGGGACCCGGGCCTGCTGAACGATGCCTATGGGCTCTCGCTCGAACGTTACAAGTTTCACAATTTCCTCAAGGAGGTCTATCTCGACAGCGACACCAAGATCGGCCTGTTGAGCGGCGCCCCGTTTGACAACCAGGCGGAATGGTTCCTCACCAACGACCAGATCCGGCAGGCGGCGGAGCTCGTCAACAGCATCGCCCGGTCAAAGCGATTGTTGTTCCATTCGGTGATTACGCCCAAACAGCCGGGCTGGATGGAGGAGGTTGATCGCTGCATCGAGGTGGTCAAACCCAACAGCTGGAAGGGCTACACGATCGGCGATCCCCTCAATGTCAAGACCACCAAATATCCGTGGCGGCTCGACGACGAAGCCGCAGTCTATCCCTTTTACGAGAAAGCGGTGAAGGCCGGGATCACCACCGTTTGCATCCACAAAGGGTTATTGCCAGCCGACTACGCCACCGCAATCCCGGATGGCGCGTGGAAATATGCCACCGTCGCGGATTTGGCGAAGGCGGCCAAGGACTGGCCCCAAATCAATTTCGTGATTTACCACTCGGCATTGCGGCCGTTTGCCGAATCCCCGGACCCGGCCTTGGCGCGTTTCGAACAGACCGGTTATATCGAATGGGTCTCCGATCTCGCCGAAATTCCCGCCAAACATGGGGTTGGCAATGTCTATGCCGATATCGGCACCTCCTTCGCGATGGCGGCAACCGCCAATCCCCGCTTCTGTGCGGCGCTGATGGGGACGCTGATTAAGGGCTTAGGTCAGGATCACGTGTTCTGGGGCACGGATTCAGTGTGGTACGGGTCGCCGCAATGGCAGATCGAAGCGTTCCGCCGCCTCGAGATCCCCGAGGATATGCAGAAGAAGCATGGTTTTGCACCGCTCGGCGCCGCCGACGGTCCGGTCAAGACGGCGATCTTTGGCGGTAACGCCGCCGCCTTCTACAAGCTCGAGCGGCACGCCGAAGCGACGCCCTGGGAGAATGACGGCCTCGGTCTGATCAAAGCCGCTTATCTCGGGCACGGCCCGGCGCCGAGCAACACCGCCTATGGCTACGTCGCTCGAGGCTAAACCGCAGCGGCTCGCGAACCGCGCTGTCGCGAGCCGTTTTCTTACAGCATACCGAGTTCGAGCCGCGCCGCCTCGGTCATGCGGTCGGGGGTCCAGGGCGGGGTCCAGACCAGCTTGACGCGGACATCCTCCACCCCGGGGACGGTGCGGATCGCCGCCTCGACCTCATCCGGCATATTGGCGGCAACCGGACAGGCCGGAGTGGTCAGGGTCATCTCGACAAAAACGATGCCGCCTTTTTTGACGACAAGATCATAGATGAGCCCCAATTCCAGGAGGTCCATCGGGATTTCCGGGTCGCGGACGGTCTTCAGCGCCTCGAGCACCGGGCCCATCAGGGCCGGGTCATCATCGCCTTCGGGGCGCTCAAGCGGCGCATCCGCTTCCTGCCCTGCAGGCTCACGATCGAAATCGAACGGGTCGCGCTCGCTCACTTCGCTACTCCGTCTTGACGGTGCGGGTCTCGCCTTTTAGCGCCGATTGCAGTGCGTGCCACGACAGGGTGGCGCATTTCACCCGCGAGGGATAGGCCTTGACCCCGGTCAGGGGTTCAAGTCGTTCAGCATCCGCGCTAAGGCTTGCGGTCAGCGGCGGTTCGTCAGCGCCGGTCACGCGCGCGTGAAAATGGGCGAACAGCTCCGCCGCTTCGGCCATCGTCTTGCCCTTCAGCACCTCGGTCATCAGCGAGGCGGCCGCGGTCGAAATCGCGCAGCCGCGGCCTTCGAAGGCGACATCGCCGATGCGCTCGCCATCGAGTGTGACATAGACCGTCACCCGATCGCCGCATAGCGGGTTGTGGCCTTGGGCAGTATGGGTTGGACGTTCGATCTTGCGGAAATTGCGCGGATGGCGCCCGTGGTCGAGAATGATGTCCTGGTAAAGTTCGCGTAAATCCATCATCGGAACATTTCCTTCGCGGCTTCGATCGCTCGGACCAGTGCGTCGACATCCGCCTCGTCATTGTAGACGCCGAACGATGCGCGCACGGTTCCAGCCAGCCCAAGCTTGTCCATCAGCGGTTGCGCACAATGATGGCCGACCCGCACCGCGACATTGTGTTGGTCGAGTACGGTCCCGACATCGTGCGGGTGCACGCCGTCAAGGTTGAATGAGACGACCGCCAGCTGGCGCTGGCCGGCGGGCAGGACGCGAAGGCCGCTGATCTGCGACAAAAGTCGGACGGCGTAATCGGTCAACGCCGTTTCGTGGGCAAGAATGCAGTCGCGCCCGAGCCTCTCGACAAAATCGAGCGCATGACCCAACCCGACCGCGCCGGCGATATCGGGGGTGCCGGCCTCGAAACGGTGCGGCGGGCCCTGGAAGGTCGTTTTGGGATAAGTGACCTCCTCGATCATGCCGCCGCCAGTCTGCCACGGCGGCATCGCTTCGAGCAGCGCGCGCCGGCCGTAGAGAACCCCGATCCCGGTCGGTCCGTAGACCTTGTGGCCGGTAAAGGCATAGAAATCGCAGCCTAGCGCCGTGACGTCGACCGGCATGCGCGGCGCCGCCTGGCTGCCGTCGATCAGGATTTTGGCTCCGGCCGAATGCGCCAACTCGACAATGCGGGCAACCGGCAGGACCGCGCCCGTCACGTTCGAAAGCTGGGTTACCGCGACCATCCGGGTGCGCGGCGACAGGCGCGCCTCAAACTGGGCGAGATCAAATTCGCCAGTGGCGTCGGTCGGGGCGACAACGAGCCGGGCTCCGACGCGTTCGCACAGCATCTGCCACGGCACGAGGTTGGAATGGTGCTCGAGATCGGTGATCAGCACCTCGTCGCCGGTTTTGACAAAAGCCTCGCCCCAACTCCACGCGACAAGATTGATGGCTTCCGTTGTGTTGCGGACAAACACGATCTCGTCGCGATCGGCGGCGTTCAGATAAGCCCGCACCTTCTCCCGGGCCTCCTCGAACAGGTCGGTCGAACGCTGGCTCAGCCGATAAACGCCGCGATGCACATTGGCGTAGTCGGAGCGATAAAACGCAGCCAGCCCGTCGATCACCGCGCGCGGTTTTTGGGCGCTCGCCGCCGAATCGAGAAAGACGAGATCGGGATCATCATCGAAGACCGGAAATTCGACGCGGATCCGGCGTGGGTCAAGGGGTTGCGGCCCAGGCACCGCCGTGGCGCGCCCAATCCTCCCGCTCACCGTGGTCATCAGGTCTCCTCCAACACCGCGAGCCGGGCGGAAAGCCGGGCGAGAAGATGGTCGCGCAGCGATGCCGGCTCGACGCGATCGACCGGCTCGCGCAGAAAGGCGTCGATCAACATGCGCCGGGCATCGGCGCGCCGGATGCCGCGCGACAGCAGATAAAAAAGCGCGGTCGCATCGAGATCGCCGACGGTGGCGCCGTGGCTGCATTTGACGTCGTCGGCGAAGATTTCGAGCTCGGGCTTCGTGTCGACGGCGGCATGGGCGCCGAGCAACAGGTTGCGGCTCAACATATGCGCATCGACTTTCTGCGCATTCGGCCGCACCGTAATCCGCCCCTGGAAAGCGCCGTGGGCGCGGTCGGCGGCAACGCCTTTAAACACTTCGCGGGTTTCGCCGCGTGGTGCGCAGTGGTCGAGCGTGGTTACAAAATTGGCCTGCTGGCGCCCGGCGGCGAGATAGGCGCCGTAAAGCCCGCAACGCGCGCCCTCGCCCTGGCAGCGCACGACCGCGTCGTGACGCAGCGTGCCGCCGGCAAGCAGCAATGCGGTGCTGGAGAGACGCGCATCGGGGCCGAGCGTCGCATCGAATACGGCGAGATGCAGGGCGGCGTCGGCTTCCTCGACCAGCGCCACCCGGTCGATCGCAGCGCCTCGGGCAAGGCGCACAGCGACGACATCGTTGCGCCAATATCGTCCTTCGCCGGTATAGATCTCGACCAGCCGCACCCGACTTGCGGCACCCAGCGTCACCAGGCTGCGCGTATGGAACGAGGCGGTCGACCGCCCGCTCGCGAGATGCAGGATTTCGATCGGCGGTTCGACGACGACGCCTTCAGGGACGGCCAGGGTGAACCCGTCGCCAAAAACGCCGGCGTTCAATGCGGCGAAGGGCTGGTCGCGATCGGCGGCAAGCGCCTCGAGCGCTTCGCCGACAAGATCCGGACGGCGGACGATCGCGTCTCGCATCGATCCGAACCAGACGGTTGCCGGCATCTCCCCCAGCCGCGACAATTCTGGTGCAAAGCGACCGTCGAGCAATGTCAGCCGCAACCCGGCCGCCGGCCATGCACTCGCGGGGTCGCCGCCCGCCCGCGCGGCCTCGACCTCGGTCGCGGCCAGCGGTCTGAGCGGCGCTTGTTCGAGCGGGCGCAGGTCGAGGTAACGCCAAGCCTCGCCATGTCGGCTCGGAAACCCCAACTCGGCGAACCGGGCGAGCGCTCGCCGGCGATGCTGCATCAGCCATTCGGGTTCGCCGGGACTGCCCGCTACCGCCTCGAGGTAAGGCCGTGTTTCAGGCTTGACCGGGAAATCGACCACCGCGCTCATGGCCGGGCGCCCGCGGTGGTAGCGTTCTTCCGCCCGTCGCGAGGCGTGAGGCCAACGCATGGGGCGCCAAACAAGCAGGTCATGGTGTGCTGGCCCGTCTTAGCCGACGCTGCCAAAGGCCGCATAGCCGCCGCGTTCGAGTTCGAGGGCGAGCGATTTATCGCCGGATTCGACGATCCGTCCGGCCAACAATACATGCACCCGATCGGGTTCGACGTAATTCAATAGCCGCTGGTAGTGTGTAATCAGAATGATTGCGCGATCGGAGCGACGCTGCCGGTTGACGCCGGTCGCAACCACCCGCAAGGCGTCGATGTCGAGGCCGCTGTCGGTTTCGTCGAGGATCGCGAGACGCGGCTCGAGCATCGCCATTTGAAAAATCTCGTTGCGCTTTTTTTCGCCGCCGGAAAACCCGACATTGACCGCGCGCTGCAGCAGGTCCTCGCCGATCTCGAGCTCTTTGAGCTTGGCGCGGACCGCCCGCAGAAACTGCCCGGCGTCGAGTTCCGGCTCGCCGCGGTGGCGGCGCTGCGCGTTCAACGCCGCGCGCAGGAAATACATGTTGTTCACGCCGGGAATTTCGACCGGGTACTGAAAGTCAAGAAACAACCCCTCGCGCGCGCGTTCATCGGCTGCCAAGGCCAGCAAATCGCGGCCGAGATAAGTCACCTCTCCGGCGGTCACTTCATAGCCCTCACGGCCGGCGAGCACGGCGGCGAGCGTGCTTTTACCCGAGCCATTGGGTCCCATGATCGCGTGCACTTCGCCGGCCGTCACCGCGAGATCGATCCCCTTCAGGATCTCGCGCCCGTCGCCAAGCCGCGCATGCAGATTACGAATTTCGAGCATCAGACTGGGGAATTCCACTGCGGTTTCCAGAAAGCCGGTGGCACTTCATGTCACTGGTTCGGGACCCCGCTGATCACGCCCGCCCCTTTTGCCCGCTGCCGCAGGTCCCGGGCTCGTGCTGTCAACGCGGTCCATCGTGTTCCAGGCAGTTCGAGGGTTGCGGTCTCCTCGCTCATAGGGTCAACCGACGCTGCCCTCGAGGCTTACCGCCAGCAACTTTTGCGCCTCGACGGCAAATTCCATCGGCAGCTCTCTGAGAACGTCCTTGCAGAAGCCGTTGACAATCAACGACACCGCGTCTTCGGGCGTGAGCCCGCGCTGGCGGCAATAGAACAGCTGGTCGTCGCTGATCTTTGAGGTCGTGGCTTCATGCTCGACACGGGCGGTGGGGTTGCGGATTTCGATATAGGGCACGGTATGCGCGCCGCATTTGTCACCGATCAGCAACGAGTCGCATTGGGTGTGATTGCGCGCGCCAGCGGCACGCGGTTGCACCCGCACCAGCCCGCGATAGGTGTTTTGGCCGCGCCCGGCCGAGATCCCCTTTGACACGATTGTCGAGCGCGTGTCTTTGCCGATATGGATCATCTTGGTGCCGGTATCGGCCTGCTGAAGGTTGTTGGTGATCGCGACCGAATAGAACTCACCGATCGAATGGTCGCCTTCGAGAATGCAGCTCGGATATTTCAAGGTGATCGCCGAACCGGTCTCGACCTGCGTCCAGGAGATCTTGGCGCGAGCGCCGCGGCAGGCGCCGCGCTTGGTCACGAAATTGTAAATGCCGCCGCGACCCTCGGCATCGCCCGGATACCAATTCTGCACGGTCGAATATTTGATCTGCGCATCTTCGAGGGCCACGAGCTCCACCACCGCGGCGTGAAGCTGATTTTCGTCGCGCTGTGGTGCGGTACAGCCTTCGAGGTAGCTGACATAACTCCCTCGGTCGGCGATCAGCAGGGTCCGCTCGAACTGGCCGGTCTTGGCGGCGTTGATGCGAAAATATGTGGACAGCTCCATCGGGCAGCGCACGCCCGGCGGCACATAGGCGAAGGAGCCGTCGCTGAACACCGCCGAATTCAATGCCGCAAAGAGATTGTCGGTCTGGGGCACCACCGTTCCGAGGTATTTGCGGACCAGATCGGGGTGTTCGCGCACCGCCTCCCCGAACGAACAAAAAATGATGCCGAGATCGGCAAGCTGTTGTTTGAAAGTGGTCGCCACCGAGATGCTGTCAAACACGGCGTCAACCGCGACGCCGGCCAGCGCTTCGCGCTCCTTGAGCGGAATGCCGAGCTTTTCATAGGTCCGCAGCAGTTCGGGATCGACCTCGTCGAGCGATTTCGGGCCGGGGTTGAGTTTGGGCGCAGAATAATAGCTCGCCGCCTGGTAATCGATCGGCGCGAGTTTGAGCTTGGCCCAATCGGGCTGCGTCATTTTTTGCCAGGCGCGAAACGCGGTCAGCCACCACTCGAGCAGCCATTCCGGCTCGTCCTTCTTGGCCGAGATAAACCGGACCGTCGCCTCGCTCAATCCGGGCGGCGCCTCGTCGGCTTCGATCTCGGTGACGAAACCGTATTTATAGACGGCGCCCGATAGCGCGCGGACCGTGTCGCGGGTGTCGATCGATACAGTCATCAGGCTTGTTCTTGGTTGTCAGTGGGCGGCAGGTCGGACCGCGACCGCCCGGTAGCGCGGGACAAAGGCGGCCGGGGTCAGCATCGCATCGAGCGAGACCGCCGCCAGCGCCTGCTCGACGGCGCGGTTGATCGCCGCCCAATGGGGCCGGGTGGGACAATAATTGGTGCGCGCGCAATCGGCGACATGCACCGAGCATTGAGTGAGCCCGATATCGCCGTCGATCGCGGCGACGACTTCGGCAACCGAGATCGAACGCGGATCGCGGGCTAGACGATAACCGCCGGTGGCCCCCCGCGTCGCCGTGACCAGACCGGCATGCGCCAATCCTTTGAGGATCTTGGCGACGGTGGCCCGCGGCAGGGCAACCTCGTCGGC
>JAJPIH010000160.1 GCA_021324875.1 Alphaproteobacteria bacterium | reverse complement strand
CTCGATTTGCCGGCGCCGTTGGGACCCAAGACCCCGATCTTGGCGCCGGGCAGAAACGACAGCCAGATGTCTTTCAAGACCTCGCGGCCGCCGGGATAGGTCTTCGACAGACCCTTCATCACATAGATGAATTGGTAGGCGGGCATCCGCGGTCCCTCGCTCGACACCGCGCCGGCTTGGGCGGCGCGCGCCCAGTTTAGCGCAGGAGGATGCTGCGCCCTACCACCGGCCGGCCGGTTTTGCGAACGCGACGACCGGCGCCGCCAAGCGCACAGTCGACGGCGGCAATACGAACCGGGCTCTTCTTCACGGCATCCGGCAAGGGGCGCGACTTGGCCGAGATTGTTGCAAGGTCGCGCCGACCGCGAACCCGGAAACGAGCAGCGAGGCAACTTCTAGCACCGGCGGCCCTCGGCAATGCGGCTAGCGAGCCTCGATGCCGCTATAAAGACGCCGCACGCATCGCGCACGGCACGGTGGTCATCATGAGCGAGAATAACGCCTGCGGCCCTCTCTCGGGGCGCCGGATTGCGTTGCCGGAAACGCGCGAGGCGGCGCGGCTGGCGCTGATGCTCCAGCAGCACGGGGCACAGACGCTGAGTTGCCCGATGGTGGCGATTGTCGACCTCGCCGACCCGGCCCCGGCGCTGGCCTGGCTGCGCCGCTTTATCGAGCGGCCGTTTGACGATCTCGTGCTGTTGACCGGCGAGGGCCTGCGCCGCCTCGGCGGGATCGCCCGGCGCGCCGGGATCGAGGCGGCCTGGCGCGGCGCGCTCCGCCAGCCGCGCAGGATTACGCGCGGCCCCAAGCCGGCGCAAGCGTTGCGCGCCCTCGGCCTGGCGCCCGATCTGCGGGCCGAGGAGCCGACGACCGCGGGGATCATCGCGCTGCTGTCGCAACAGGACCTCCGGGATCACCGGGTTGGGGTGCAGCTTTACCCGGGGGCTGCGCCCCTTCTGGTCGACTATTTGCGCGGTGCCGGGGCGAGTCCGGATCCGGTCGTGCCTTACGCCTATGCGTCACAGGCCGAGGACGAGCAGGTCGCCGCCCTGATCGACGAGATGGCCGCCGGGCGGATCGATGTGATCGCCTTTACCAGCGCCTCCCAGATCAGGCGGCTATACGATGTCGCCCGCAGCTCGGCTCGGGACGCGAATTTGCAGGAGGCGCTGCGCCGGACGCGGGTCGCCGCCATCGGCCCGGTGGTCTCGGCCGAGCTTGCGCGACATGGTGTGATGCCCGCGATCACGCCCAGCGGGAGCTATTTCATGAAGCCGATGGTGTCCGCGATCGTCGCCGCCTTGTCGCGTTAAACCTGGGTTGCTTCACCCCGCGAGCCCGTTCGCGAGACTGCCGCAGAGGGTCGGGACGGCCGCCGGACCGCCCCCGGCAAAGACCACGATCAGCCCGTCGGCGGCGATTGCCGCGGCCAGCGCCGGGGCGATCTCGGCGGCGGCGGTAAGGCGCCGGGCGTTGTGGCCGCCCGCGGTGGCGACAAAGATTTCGGCTTCGTCCGTGGTCCGGGCCTTTTGCCAGCACCGGGCCAGCGCTAGCAAATCTGCGCTTCGCCGCACAGCCGGCGTCGTCCGATCGACAAGCCGGATGACGCTCCAACCGTCATGCGTGAAGCGAATGCAGCGTTGGGCGGTTTGCGCGGTGGAGGCCGGCTCGGCATATCCGCCAAGCGGCAGCAGGGCGGCGACGGTCGCTTCGAGCGAGCGGTCATAGATGATGACGTGGCCCTTGGTTATCAGCGCCCGGTGCAGCGCGGAAATGCCGTCATGCGGCGAGATTTCGACGACCCAGAGCTGGCCGGCGGCAAGCTCAGGCAAGGGGGCGGGCGCGACCGCGACCGCGGCTGAAGCGCTCTCACATCCGGTCGCGGGGGAAAGCTCGGTAGGTATCGCTCGCACCGACGGCGCGGCGGCGGTTTCCGGCGCCGGCGGGCGCAACTCGATCACGGAAGCTGGGGTCATCGGCGGTTGCCTTGGTTTGGCGGGCCGGCCGGGGACCGGCGGCGAGGATCAGGCTGCGGCCTGCCGCACACCGCCAGCGCCCGGTCGCGACCAAAGCCGGCGATCAAGCCTTCCGGGAGGAGCGCCGTTGCCGCCGCCCGACCGCGGGCCAGCAGGGAACGCCAGAACCATGACAGGCCGCCGCGTTTTGCGGCCCCGCCGCCACCGCCGATCCCGGCGGCGGTGCGGTCGACGACGACCACGACGCCGCTGAAGGGATCGACAAAAGTGATTTCGGATCCCCTGTCCGGATACCAGTCGAAGGCGCCGATCTGATCATCGGCGATCGGCTCTGGGATGCGTATGAGCACGGGCGTCTCCGCGGTCAGGTTCCGAACCGGCGGCCGGCGCTGACGCCGGCGGCCTGCGCCCGGAACGGGTCAACAACACGAAAAAGGCGAGGGCGAAGCCGGGCGGTGTCTCAGCCAGCGCCGAGCGCTTGGCGACACCCCATGGCGGCATGACAACAGCGCGCCGGCATCAGCGCCGGGATGGGGATCTGCTGTCCTGCGCTCTTGGCCATTCGTCGTCTCCCGCGGAGCCATCCGGGAGGATCGGCCCGCTTTAGCGGCATTTGTCGAGCGCCCGCAAGCTGGTTCCCAAATCGGCGCCGTAAAAAAGAGTTAAATCACTCCCGAAAAGAGTCAATAAAAATATTATATACGTTCGTATAATGTGCATTGGGGCGCACCCATCCGGCCCGCGGGCTCGGGGCGTGACCACGGCATTTGGCGCACGCCGATCCGCAGCATCGGGCGCCGGATTTCGCGGTGTGAATGATCGGCGGCAGTCGGGCGCTCGCGCGAAAAGCCGCGCCCGGCGGGTCACAAAAAATTTCGAACGCCCGGGTCGGTCGGCGACCGATCTACCTACGCAACGACCAAGACGCGTCAATCACCAAGGCACATCCCGGGCCTGCCGTCACCCGGCCGTCAGGCTTGCGCTTTGGGCCAGTCGTAGATGCGGG
>JAJPIH010000181.1 GCA_021324875.1 Alphaproteobacteria bacterium | reverse complement strand
CGAGGACGGCGGCGTCGCGCGGCGTGCGATCAGGCGTTGGTGCCGCCGACGGTCAGCCCGTCCATGCGCAAGGTCGGCTGGCCGACGCCGACCGGCACGCTCTGGCCGTCCTTGCCGCAGGTGCCGATCCCATGATCCAAGGCGAGATCGTTGCCGATCATCGTGATCTTGGTCATGGCGTCGGGACCGTTGCCGATCAGGGTGGCGCCTTTGACCGCCGGCCCGATTTTGCCGCCCTCGATCAAATAGGCTTCCGAGGCGGAAAAGACGAATTTGCCCGAGGTGATGTCAACCTGACCGCCGCCGAAATTGACGGCGTAGAGGCCGCGGTCGACCGAGGCGATGATTTCCTGCGGGTCGCGGTCGCCGGCCAGCATATAGGTGTTGGTCATGCGCGGCATCGGGGCGTGGGCGTAGCTCTGGCGGCGGCCATTGCCGGTCGGTGCGGCGCCCAGAAGCCGCGCATTCATGCGGTCCTGCATGTAGCCTTTGAGAATTCCGTCTTCGATCAGCACTGTATAATTGGTCGGCGTGCCCTCGTCGTCGACGCTCAGCGAGCCGCGCCGGTCGGGAAGCGTGCCGTCATCGACGACGGTCACCCCGTTGCTCGCCACCCGCTCGCCGATTCTCCCGGAAAAGGCCGAGGTCTTTTTGCGGTTGAAATCGCCCTCGAGGCCATGACCCACGGCCTCGTGCAGCATGACCCCGGGCCAGCCCGGGCCGAGCACCACCACCATCTCGCCGGCCGGGGCCGGCACCGCGCCGAGATTGACGAGCGCCTGGCGCAGCGCCTCGTCGACCTCTTTGCGCCAATGCGCCGGATCGAGAAAGCGCTCGTAGGCCATCCTTCCGCCCGAACCCGAAAAACCGGTCTCCATGCGCTCCCCGTCGCCGACCACGATCGACACCCCGAGCCGCACCAGCGGCCGGATATCGGCAAGGCGGGCGCCGTCGGCGCGGATGATCTCGACCACCTGCCACATCCCGCTCAGCGATGCCATGACCTGTTTGACGCGCGGGTCGCGGCCGCGGGCATAGGCGTCGATTTCGCCGAGCAGCCGGGTCTTGGCGCCGAGATCGACCAGCCCCAGCGGATTGACGTCGGTGTAAAGGACCCGGTTGGTTCCGGGCGGCCGTCCGGCCATGGTCCCGCTATAGCCGTGCGCCACCGCCCGCACGGTCTGCGCGGCGCGCCGGATTGCCGCCTCGGAAAGTTCGGAGGCGTGGGCATAACCCGCCGCCTCACCGGCGACGGCGCGCAACCCAAAACCGAAAGCCGTGTCGAAGCTCGCGCTTTTGATGCGGCCGTCATCGAGCGCCAGGCTTTCCGACTGGCTGTATTCGAGAAACAGCTCGCCATCATCCATGCCGGCGAGCGCCCCGGCCACGATCGCTTCGACCCGGGCCGGATCCATGCCGGTGCGGGTGAAAAACAATTCGTCGGCGACGGCGAGATCGGTCATGCGCAACTCCCTCTTGACCGCCGCAATATGGGCGCGCGCGGCCGCCAACAAAAGCCGCTATCTGGTGCCGCCAAAGACGCGATGCGGCGGCTTGACGCAATAGGTTCGGCCGGTTGTTAGCCTTATCCTGGATGGTGTAGGGTCGCACCGCGTCCCATTCGGGGGCGGCGTCGGGGCGCCGGCGCGGCGCCGGTGGCGGCAGACGGCCCGCCGGCGATCGCGGGCCTCGCCCGGGTCTCCGTGGCGCGCGGCGACACGGGCGGCGCAGACAGCGGATCAACAAGCAGCCGGACGATGAAGCGGTTCAAGGAATTGGCGACGAGGAAGAGAGCTGTACGGCTCGCCGTGCTGCTGGGGGTGGCGCTGCTGGTCACCGCCGGGCTCGCGGCGGCTGCTTGGGCCGAGTCTCCGCAGCCCTGGCAGATCGGCATGCAGCCGCCGGCGACGCCGGTCAAGGACCGGATCACCGCATTCCATAACGAGTTGTTGGTGATTATCTTTCTGATCGCCGGGCTGGTCATGGGGTTGCTCGGCTATGTCATCATCCGCTTCAACCACCGCCGCAACCCGGTGCCGTCGCACACCTCGCACAACCCGGTGATCGAGGTCATCTGGACGGTCGTGCCGGTCTTGATCCTGGTGGTGATCGCGATCCCGTCCTTCAAGCTGATGTACTACATGGACCGGGTGCCGAACCCGGCGATGACGATCAAGGTGACCGGCCACCAGTGGTATTGGTCTTATGAATATCCCGACTACAAGGATCTCGCCTTCGACAGCAACATCATCCAGGACGCCGACCTGAAGCCGGGGCAAAAACGGCTGCTCGACGTCGACAACCCGCTGGTCGTGCCGGTCCACACCAATGTGCGCGTGCTGGTCACCAGCACCGATGTGATCCACAGCTGGTTCATCCCGTCTTTCGGCGTCCAGGAATATGCGATCATTGGCCGCCTCAACGAGAGCTGGTTCAACGTCGACCACGAGGGCACCTATTACGGCGAGTGCAACCAGATTTGCGGCATCAACCACGCTTTTATGCCGATCAAGATCGTCGCGGTGTCGAAAGACAAATTCCAGCAGTGGATTGCGGATGCACAAAAGAAATTCGCGCACAACGACAGCGGGCACCGGCTGCGGGTTGCCGCAGTAACGCCGCCCGCCGGCAATTGAGAGCAAGGGGACCGTCATGACTTACGAGCGCGAAGCGCAGCTCGCCGAAGTCGGAGCCTATGGCGAGGGCCACGGCGCCCATCATCCGGGGTTTGTGCGCCGCTGGCTGTTTTCGACCAACCACAAAGACATCGGGACGCTCTACCTGATCTTTGCCATCTGTGCCGGTCTGATCGGGG
>JAJPIH010000291.1 GCA_021324875.1 Alphaproteobacteria bacterium | reverse complement strand
CGCCGGCTCTGGTTGCCGCCCGGCTTCTGCCAGGGCTTACCGTGCCCGATCGTTACGCCCCGATTGTCAATGCCCATTTCCGCTACAGCATAGCGGCGCCGGCGCCGGCGTTTATCGGTGTGATCGCAGGCACGGCGGAGTGGATCTTTCGCAAGCGCGCAGTGGTGTCGGTGACAGTCAGCGCGGCGGAGCGGATTGTCGATCGCAGCCCCGAGGAATTGGCCGCGCTTTTGTGGCGCGACACCGCCGCGGCGTACGCGCTGCCCGCCGCTCCTCTCCCGCCCTCCCGCATCGTCAAGGAAAGGCGTGCGACCTTTCTCGCGGAACCCGCACAACTTTTGCGCCGGCCGCAACTAGCAACCCGGTGGCGCAACCTCGTGCTGGCCGGCGATTATACCCATACCGGATTGCCGGCAACGATCGAGGGGGCAATCGCCTCTGGGTTCGCCGCAGCCGCGCGGCTTCTCCGCCGGCATAGCGGATGTGAGAGCGAGCGCGGGCCGCGCCGATCGCCGGCGGTCCCGGTTATGGGCCGCAAGCAACAGCGACTATTGGTGGAATGCCTGACCGATTGACCGAAACCTGGAGCCCCGAACCTGCCTCGGCGGGCGAGGAGAGCGACCGGCGGCTCGCCGAAGCGATCCGCCATGCGACAAACGCCTTGCTGGCGCTGCAGCACGGCGACGGCCATTGGCTGTTCGAACTCGAGGCCGACGCCACAATTTCGGCTGAATACGTCTTGCTTTACCATTATCTCGGTCGCCCGCAGCCGGACCTCGAAGCCGAAATCGGGACCTTTTTACGAGCGGGTCAGGGGGCTGACGGCGGCTGGCCGCTCTTCTACGGTGGCCGGCTCGACCTCAGCTGCTCGGTCAAAGCCTATTTCGCGTTGAAGGCGATCGGTGACCCGCCCGACAGCCCCCATATGGCGCGTGCGCGCGCCGCGATCCTCGCCGCCGGCGGCGCGCGGCATTGCAACGTATTTACCCGCATCCTTTTGGCATTGTTCGGTGAACTGCCGTGGCGCGCGGTCCCGGTGATGCCGGTCGAGATCATGCTGTTGCCGCGGTGGTCGCCGTTTCACATCACCAAAGTGTCATACTGGTCCCGGACCGTCCTGGTGCCGCTGCTCGTGCTGATGGCGTTGCGGCCCCGCGCGCGCAATCCGCGGCAGGTTTCGATCCGGGAACTCTTCGCGGAAGACCCGTTGGCGGTCCGCGACTGGATCAGTGGTCCGACCCGGTCGGTTTGGGCGACGGGCTTCACACTCTTAGACAGCGTCCTGCGCGCGGCCGAGCCGATGTTCCCAAAGGCGACGCGACAACGCGCGATCGAAGCGGCCGTCGCATTCGTCAACCAAAGGCTCAACGGCGAGGATGGGCTCGGCGCGATCTTTCCCGCGATGGCCAATGCGTTGATGATGTATGACTGCCTCGGCTACCCGCGCGACGACCCCCGCTACCAATCGGCCGAGGCGGCGCTGCGCAAGCTGCTGGTGTGCAAGCCGGGGCGGACCCATTGCCAGCCCTGCCTGTCGCCGGTTTGGGACACGGCGCTTGCCAGTCACGCGCTGATGGAAGTCGAAGACAAAGGCCTCGATCCGGCGATCGGGCGGGCGCTCGAGTGGCTCGCCGGCAAGCAAGTGCTGGAGGTTGAGGGCGATTGGGCGGCGGTGCGGCCGGGCCTGCGACCTGGCGGCTGGGCATTTCAGTACGAGAACCCGCATTATCCCGATGTCGACGACACGGCGGTTGCCGGTTTGGCGCTCGATCGGTACGACCGCAGACGCTGGCGACCGGCCGTAGCGCGGGCGGCGGAGTGGATTGTCGGCATGCAAAGTCGCGGCGGCGGCTGGGGATCGTTCGACGCCGACAACACCCATTATTATTTGAACCACATCCCTTTCGCCGATCACGGTGCGCTCCTCGATCCTCCGACCGCCGATGTCAGCGCCCGCTGCCTCGGGTTCCTGGCCCAACTCGGCGAGGCCCCGCATATCGGCGCGGTGGGTGCGGCAATCGAATTTCTGCACCGCGAGCAGGAGCCGGACGGCAGTTGGTACGGGCGATGGGGCACCAATTACCTCTATGGCACCTGGTCGGCGCTCGCCGCCCTCAACGCCGCGGGTGTCGGCCCGGCTTCGTCGGCGATGCGGCGGGCGGTGGCGTGGCTATGTGCCAAGCAGCATGTCGATGGCGGTTGGGGCGAGAGCGAAGAATCCTATTGGCCGGGCCAGCCGCATGGTGAAGCCCCGTACAGCACACCCTCGCAGACCGCCTGGGCCTTGCTTGGGCTGATGTCGGCGGGCGAGGTCGACAACCCGGCGGTGGCACGGGGGGTGCGTTATCTGCTCGAGCATCAAAAATCCGACGGCACTTGGGAGGAGCCCTGGTTCACCGCGGTCGGCTTTCTGCGCGTGTTCTTTCTGCGTTACCACGGTTATCGGCTCTATTTCCCGCTGTGGGCGCTGGCCCGTTACAGTCGGCTGAAACGCGGAAATTGCCGACGCGTGCCCTTCGGATTGTAGGCGCGCCAATAAACGGCGCCGACCCGGAATTGCGCGCAACGACCGCGAAGCGCCCCCGCCAGCCGCGTCGCGGCGGAAGCCGTCGCTTATCGAACTCCGCTGGCGGATTGCAGCGGAAGCGCCACCGGCGCCACGGCCGGGTGCGACGTTATGACGTCACGCGATTGTTAAGCCTTTCTTCGGTAGCGAACCGCGTCAAAAGCCGCTAAGAAGAAGGAACAGGCAGGGAACTCGATCGCCGCGCCGGCGGCAGGGTGCGGATAGCCAACCGATCTTCAGGTTCCCCGCCGGCTGGTTTGCGGGGATCCCTTGGCGACGCCACACCAGGTGCTGTGTACAACCGGATTAAGGGCCGAAGCTCGGATTGTCCGAGCCGCCGGCTTTCCTACGGTCATCGGCGGCGGCGACCGCGAACGCACGGCCGCGCTGGTCAATCGCGCCTTGCCCGGCGCCAAGTGTCTCGTCAGCTTTGGCATCGCCGGCGGTTTGGCCCCGCATCTGCGCGCAGGCGATACGGTAATTTCGACCGAGGTTTTCGCGAGCGGCGATCGCTGGCAGCCCGCGCCGGATTTTTGCGCCCGGGTCACAGCCTTGGCCGGGGAGCTTGGGGCAATCGAAGGGCCGGTATTCGGCGCTCCCCGCATCATCGCCACGACTGCCGAGAAGCGCCGGACGTGGATTGCCACCGGTGCCCTCACGGTCGATCTCGAAAGCGATCTGGTTGCGCAAGCCGCGACCGCCGCCGGCATCCCCTTTGTGGTCGTGCGAACCGTCGCCGACAGCGCCTGGCGCAGCTTGCCGCCGGCAGCGTTGCTCCCGCTCGGCGAAAATGGCACGCCGCAACTCACCCGCGCTCTGGTTTCGGTGTTGCGCCGGCCGCGCCAGCTTGGTGCGCTGATTGGCGTCGCGCGCGAGACGCGGCGCGCCCTCGCGGCCTTAGTGGGGCCGGCTCACGCGCTCCACACCATCGTCGCGACGGCTTGACCGCGCGATCGCTTCTGCGACCTGCCGCGGGGTGTCGTACACCGCCGGGCGCTGGCGATCGAGCGGGATTTCAGCCGCCATCTCGCCCGAAACGCGTATGCCGCGCAGCGCCACGCCGAGCGCCTTTAGGGGATGGCGCACCGAATCAACCACGGCGGTCGCTTCGTAGCCGCTGTGGACCATGCAATCGGCGCATTTCTCGTAGTTGCCGGTGCCGTAGGCGTCCCAGTCGGTCTCGTCCATAAGCTCCTTGAACGTCTTGGCGTAGCCTTCGCCGAGCAGGTAGCACGGCCGCTGCCAGCCAAAGACATTGCGCGTCGGATTTCCCCAGGGCGTACAGCGATAGCTCTGATTGCCGGCGAGAAAATCGAGAAACAGGCTCGATTGGTTGAAGGACCAGCGACCGCTGCCGCGGCTGAAAACACCGCGAAACAACTCCTTAGTGCGGCGTCGGTTGAGAAAGTGGTCCTGGTCGGGAGCCCGTTCGTAGGCGTAACCCGGCGATACGGTGATGCCGTCGACGCCCATCGCGGTGACCCAATCAAAGAAGCGAGCGACCCGTTCGGGCTCGGCCGTATCGAACAGGGTGGTATTGATGTTGACGCGGAACCCGCGCTTCTTGGCGACAGCAATGGCTTCGCTGGCGCGGTCGAAAACGCCCTCCTGACACACAACCCGGTCGTGCTCCGCGCGGTCGCCGTCGAGATGCACCGTCCATGCAAAGTCGGGATGAGGATCGAACTGATCGAGTTTCTTTTCGAGCAGCAGGGCGTTGGTGCACAGATAGACAAATTTCTTGCGCTTGAGGATTTCTCTGACGATCGCATCGATCTCGCGGTGCAACAAGGGCTCACCGCCGGCGAGAACCACTATCGGAGCACCGCATTCCTCGACCGCCTCGAGGCATTCGGCGACGCTGAGCCGCTTGTTCAGGATCACATCCGGATAGTCGATCTTCCCGCAACCCGCACAGGCAAGATTGCAGCGGAACAAGGGTTCGAGCATCAAGACCAACGGGTAGCGCTCAATCCCGCGCAGGTGGCGGCCGAGCACGTATGCTCCAACCCTCAATGTTTGACGCAGCGGAATGGCCACGAGAGAACCTCGTCCGTGAAACGAATCGACAAGCTTAACAAGCGGCCGCGTCGGCGAGTTGCGCCGGCATACGGAACCGCACGTTTTCGGTCGTACCTGGGAGTTCTTCGACCTCGATCTCGGCCAGTTCGCTCAACCGCTCGATCAGCGATTCGACCAGTTCCGCCGGCGCTGAGGCTCCGGCGGTAATGCCGATGGCCGAAACTCCCTCGAGCCAGCTTGGGTCGAGAGCGCCGGCATCCTCGATCAGATAGCTCGGCACGCCGCTTTCGGTCGCGATTTCACGCAGGCGGTTGGAGTTCGAGCTGTTCGGCGCCCCCACGACCAGCACGACATCAACGCGAGCCGCGAGTTCGCGCACCGCCCGCTGGCGGTTCTGCGTCGCATAGCAGATGTCTTTGGTGTCGGGACCAACGATGCTGGGAAACCTCGCCTTCAACGCCTCGATCACCGCGCGCGTATCATCAACGCTCAGCGTCGTTTGGGTGATAAAGGCAAGCTTGTTGGGATCGGCGACTTTGAGCTCGGCGACCTCTTGCGGCATCGAGATCAGGTGCACGCGCCCGACGATCCGACCCATCGTGCCGACGATTTCGGGGTGTCCTGCATGTCCGATCAGAATGATCTCGCGGCCCTCTTTGGCGTAACGCTGGCCTTCGCTGTGGACTTTTGACACAAGCGGGCAGGTTGCGTCGATAACCGGCAATCCGCGCGCGCCGGCACGCTCTTCGACGATACGGGCGACGCCGTGGGCGCTGAAAATCGTCACGCTTCCGGGCGGGATCTCGTCAATTTCGTCGACAAAATGCGCGCCTTTGCCGCGCAGCCGTTCGACGACATGGCGGTTGTGGACGATCTCGTGGCGGACGTAAATCGGCGGCCCATATTTTTCCAGAGCGCGTTCGACGATTTCGATCGCCCGTTCGACCCCGGCGCAGAACCCTCGCGGTTGAGCTAGCACGACACGCATGATCTTGCCTCGTCAGCTCTCAATGACAGGACCCGCCCGCCAACGCGTCGGATTATATGTGGCGCGGGTTATGTCGCCAGCAATTTCGGTGACTTGCCTCCCTTCCATAATCAGGGAACGCCCGACCGCGCCCCTTGTCTCGCGCCGCCGGGCGCGCGACCGGATCCGAGCAGGAGGCCGAAGCGCGGTGACGACATGAACTTTCCGCTACTCGTCATCCCGTTGATCTTTGTCGGTTGGCTGTGTCTCATCGGTCAACTCGTGGCGGCGTTGCGGTTTGCCGCGCGGCCGCTGCCCTCCTCATCCGTCCGCTCGCCGGTCACGATTCTAAAGCCGCTCTATGGGGCTGAACCCGGCCTCTACGAGAATCTGCGCTCTTTTGCCGAGCAGGATTACCCTGTCTTGCAGCTCGTGCTCGGCGTCACAGATCCGGCGGATGGCGCCGTCGCCGAGGCGCGGGCGCTGATCCGCGACCTGCCCGAAAGCGACATCAGCCTTGTGATCGATCGCCGCATCCGCGGCAGCAACCGCAAAGTCGCCAATCTCGAAAATATGCTCCCGGCCGCGCGCCATGATCTGCTGCTGCTGGCCGATAGCGACATCCGCGTCGAGCGCGGCTATCTCGCCGCCGTGACGGCGCCGTTCAGCGACCCCGGCACGGGCGCCGTGACTTGTCTGTACAAAGCTGTGGCCCCGAGCGGCCTATGGTCGCAGCTGGGGGCGATGCAGATCAATTTCGCCTTCCTGCCAAATGCGCTGATGGCTGACGCCGTCGGGCTGGGCGCCGGCTGCTTTGGTGCGACGATCGTGCTTTCGCGCCAGACCCTCGCCCGTATCGGCGGTTTTGCCTCGCTGCGCGACCAGCTTGCCGACGATCGGCGCCTCGGCGAGGCGGTACGCAAGCTGGGTCTCAAAGTGAGGCTGTCGCGCTATCTCGTCGAGAATCGGGTATACGAGCCGTCTTTTGCCGCCTTGTGGCACCATGAATTGCGCTGGGCGCGCACATTGCGGCAAATGGCGCCTCTCGGATACGCCGGCTCAGTCGTTACCCATGTGCTGGCACTGGCGCTGCTCGCGATGACCGTCTCTGGGTTTGCGCCTCTTGCGTGCGTCTTGGCGGCGGTCACGCTGCTCGGGCGCGTGGCCCAGGCGGCGGCTATCGGGCTCCGTTTCGGCTTGCCGCTCAGAAATCTTTGGCTGCTGCCGCTTCGCGACGGTCTATCGTTTGCGATATTTGTCGCCAGCTTTTTGGGCCGGCGGATACGATGGCGCGACCGAAGCTTGCGTCTTGAGCCGAGTGGCCGCATGACCGTCGCCGAGTGAGGAAAGGCATCGCGATGAGGACCCTGTTTTTGCATCCCCCCTCGTTCGACGGCTTCGACGGCGGCGCCGGTTCCCGCTATCAGGCGCGGCGCGAGATCCGTTCATTCTGGTATCCGACCTGGATTGCCCAGCCCGCCGCTCTGGTCGACGACAGCCGTCTGGTCGACGCCCCGCCGGCGCGGCTGCGACTGCCCGACATCTTGCCGCTCGCGCATGACTACGAACTCGTTGTGATGCACACCTCAACCCCGTCCTTCGCCTCCGACATCAAGGTCGCCGAAGCCTTGAAGGACACCAATTCGCGCCTCAAGATCGGCATGGTTGGGGCGAAGGTCGCGGTCGAGCCGGAAGCGAGCCTGAGAGCGTCGCCGGCTGTGGATTTCGTTGCCCGCGAGGAATTCGATTTCACCATCAAAGAGGTCGCCGACGGAGCACCCTTCGACGCGATCGACGGTCTCAGTTACCGCGCGGCCGACGGGTCGATCCGTCACAATCGCGACCGCGCCATGCTTGAGGACATGGACGCGCTGCCCTTTGTCAGCACCGTCTACAAACGCGATCTGAAGCCCGAGAACTATTTCATCGGCTATCTCTTACACCCCTATCTGTCGCTCTATACCGGGCGCGGCTGCCGCTCGAAATGCACGTTTTGCCTGTGGCCGCAGACCGTCGGCGGCCATCGCTACCGGGTGCGCAGCGTCGGACATGTGGTCGAGGAAATTCGCCTCGCCCAACGATGGTTCCCGGAAGTCAAGGAATTCTTCTTTGACGACGACACCTTTACCGACGACCGCCCACGCGCGGAGGCGATCGCCCGCGAATTGGGCCGGCTCGGCGTCACCTGGTCGTGCAACGCCAAAGCCAATGTGCCGCGCGCGACCCTGGAAGTCATGCGTGACAACGGTCTGCGGCTGCTGCTCGTCGGCTACGAGACCGGCAACCAGCAAATCCTGAACAATATCAAGAAGGGTATGCGGATCGACATCGCGCGCCGGTTCACCCGCGACTGCCACGATCTCGGCATCACGATCCACGGCACCTTCATTCTCGGCCTCCCGGGGGAGACCAAGGAGACCATCGAAGAAACAATCCGCTTCGCTGGAGAGATCAATCCGCATACGATCCAGGTCTCGCTCGCCGCGCCTTATCCCGGGACGTATCTCTATCGCCAAGCCCTTGAAAACGGCTGGCTCGATCTCGACCATGCCGAGTTGATCGACGAGCGCGGCGTCCAGATTGCGCCCTTGCACTACCCGCACTTGTCACACTCCGAGATCTTCGAATCGCTTGAGACCTTTTACAAGCGCTTCTACTTCCGCCGCCAAAAAATCGCCGAATTGGTTTCAGAAATGATCAAGAGTCCCCAAATGATGCGGCGGCGTTTACGCGAGGGAGTGGAGTTCTTCCAGTTCCTTCGCAGCCGAGAAATGGCCGATTAAGCGGCAGGTTTTTCGGTTCTTTCTCGCAGACCAAAAGGGCCGACAGGCCAACCAAGGTGAAACAGCTGATCCTCACCGCCGACGATTTCGGCCTCGATCCGGCCGTCAACCAGGCGGTCGAGACGGCTCATAAAGCCGGGGTGCTGTCCAGCGCCAGCCTGATGGTCGCCGCGCCCGCGGCAGCCGATGCGATAGATCGAGCGCGCCGCCTGCCCGATCTGCGGGTCGGTTTGCACCTCGTGCTGGTCGATGGGCGGCCGCTATCGCCGCCGGCGGCCGTACCGGCCCTGATCGGACAGGATGGTCATTTTGTCCGCAACCTGGTGCGGGCAGGATTTCGCTTTGGCTTCCGGCCGGAGGTGCGGCGTCAACTCGCGACCGAAATCCGCGCCCAATTCGAGGCGTTTCGGGCCACCGGCCTCGCTCTCGATCACGTCGACACCCACAAGCACATGCATTTGCACCCGACCATCGCCACGATGATGCTGGCCATCGGTCGCGACTATGGGATGAGGGCCGTGCGGGTCCCGATCGAGCCGAAGGCAGCGCTGCGCCGCGCCTATCCCGAAGAGCGGGTGGGCACACCCTTTTACCGGCCGTGGATCGAATTGCTGCGCCGCCGCCTCGTCGCGGCTGGCATGATCGTCAACGACTATTTGTTCGGCCTGGCCTGGAGCGGCCGGATGGTCGAAACCAGGGTGCTGCGCTTGCTGCCGCATCTGCCGGAGGGCGTAAGCGAGCTCTACTTCCATCCGGCAATTTCGCAAAACGCGACGCTGCGCGCCGCGATGCCGGGTTATCGTGTGGCGGAAGAATTCTCCGCGCTGATCAGCGAAGACGTTCGCGCGCGGATCGCCGCCCTCGGCGTCGTGCGGACGAGTTACGGCGCGCTCGCGGCCCGCCATCAGCGGTAGCAGGGGCGCCGGCCCGTCATCGGCGCCAAGAGGCGCGCCCGCCCTGCCCGAAATGTCCGCCCCCAAACCGGCTGCGCGCGCGCCGCCTATGTCCTTCCATGAATGGCGCCGCGGCCTCCTTTATCGACGCCTCGGGAACGCCGCCGGTGAGTCGCCGGAGCCGGCCGGTGACGAATTCTTAAATTTCTCCGACCCAAATCGAGGCGCTCAGGCGACGCGCCTTCGCCCACCCAACCACGCCACCGCGGCGCGAGAGATCTCTCGATGATCGCGCACCGAACGACTGAAGTTGCGAGACATTCTCATCTGGGACCGGGATATTCAATTGAGACGGGAAAAAGGCGGCACTCATAGCCTCAGCCGCGAAATTTTCGAACCGAGGCCACAAAGCGGTCACGCTTCCGGTTAAAGCTGCCTACAAGAGAAAAGATGGAGGGACTGATGAACAGGCGCTCGGAGTGTTGCCACTACCACCCGAGCCTCGACGAGCTGCTGGCCGACGAGGTGATGGAGCCGGTGCTGCGCAGCGCCGGCCTCGATCAGCATGAATTGCGCGAGATGATGGTTGCGACGGCCCGCCGCATCGAAGACCGCGATCGGCGTGTGGTTGCCGACGGGGACACCGTTTAGCACCGATCGGATCAGGGCGTGGGTGCAGGAAACTCGAGCCGCACCCGCAGCCCCGGCTGGTTGTCGGCGAGGCTTACCGTGCCTTGGTGGCGACGGGCGACCGCCCGCACCAGACTGAGCCCAAGCCCGTTGCCGGGTGTGCTCCGGCTGCGTTCCAGCCGTACGAAGCGATCGAACACAGCCTCGCGATCGGGTTCGGGAATACCCGGTCCGCGGTCGGCGACTTCAAGCACAGCGCGCTCGGCAGCGCGCGACACTTGCACCTCCAATTCCCCGCCTTCGGCATATTTGAGCGCGTTGTCGAGCAGATTGGCCAAGGCCTGCGAGAGCAGATGCCGGTCGCCGCGGATCTCGACCCCCGGTTCGGTCGCCACACTCAACCGAAAACCGCGTTCTTCCGCGACCGGCTCGTAAAATTCGGCGGCGGCGCGCGCCACCTCCGCCAAATCGACCAGTTCGCTGCGTTCCGAGGCGCTTCCCGCCTCGGCCTCGGCAATCCGCAACAGCGCATTGAAGGTCGCCAGCAGGCGGTCAGCCTCGTCAATCGCCGCGCGGATCGCCTCGCGCTGGGCCCGCTCGTCGCTGGGACCGATCAAGGCCAGCTCAAGCCGCGCGCGCAGGCGCGACAGCGGCGTCTTGAGGTCATGGGCGACATCATCGGTGACCTCGCGCATCGCCGCCATCAACCGCTCGATTTGATCGAGCATTCGATTGAGATTGGTGGCCAGCAGATCGAACTCGTCGCTGGTCCCGTCGAGCGGCACCCGGTCCGACAAATTTCCGGCCATCACCCGCTCGCTGGTGCGGTTGACCAGCTCGACCGGGCGCAACAAATTGCGGCTCATCGTCGCGCCGCCAAGCAGACCGACGCCGAGCGCCACGAGGCCCGCCCACATCAGCGTCATCTTGACCCGGTCGCGAAACGCCGCCGCATCGCTGATGTCGCGGCCGACCAGCAGCCGGTAACCGCCCGGTATGATGATCAGGCTGGCGCGCGCCGGGCGGGTCACCGTCCGACCATTGCTTTTCGACACGAAGTTGAACGACAGCCAGCCGCTGTGCGCCGGTACGCCGAGCGGCCAACCGGCAATGTTGCCGGCGAGCGGGCGGCCGTCGGGATCGGTAATCAGATACAGCATGCGATCGCCGGGATCGCCGGCGCTGCGCGCCGCTACGATTTGCACCAGGCCACTCAGGCCGCGCTGGGCGTATTGCTCGGCAAGGCCGGTAATCTCGGCATCCAGCGTGGCCTCGGTCTGGCGCTCGACAAAACCGGCGCTGCTCCAATAAACAAACAGCAGCACCCCGAGCATTGACAAGGCAAAGACAAGAAAATAAAGGGCGGCGAGCCGAAACGCATGAGTGCGCAGCAATCGTCGCTGCTGCTGGATAAAACGACGCGGCCACCGCCACGACTGCACCATCGGCAGGGTCAGCTTGTCGTCGGCCATAAGAAAACGGCGAGGCCGCCATGCCTCGAGCTTAATCGGGCGCGCGCAGGCAATAGCCGGCGCCGCGGACGGTGTGCAACAGCGGCCGATCGAAATTTTTGTCAATCTTTTGCCGCAGCCGGCTCACATGCACATCGATGACATTGGTTTGAGGATCGAAATGATAATCCCAGACATGTTCGAGCAGCATCGTGCGGGTCACCACTTGGCCCGAATTGCGCATCAAATATTCGAGCAGGCTAAACTCGCGGGGGAGCAGCTCGATCGGTTTGCCGCCACGCTTGACGCTGCGGGTCAAGAGATCGAGTTCGAGATCAGCCACGCGCAGGCTCGTCGTCGCCGGCGCTGCTTGTCCGCGGCGCAACAACGCCTCGATCCGTGCCAGCAATTCGCTAAAGGCAAACGGTTTGACAAGATAATCGTCGCCGCCGGCGCGCAGTCCTTTGACCCGGTCGTCGACACTGCCGAGCGCGCTTAGGATCAACGCCGGCGTGCGGATGTCGGCCGCGCGCAACGCGCCGAGCACGGCTAGCCCATCCATTCCCGGCAGCATGCGGTCAAGGACAATCGCATCGTAACCACCCGAACTCGCCATGAACAACCCCTCGCGCCCGTCGCCGGCGCGGTCCACGGCATATCCGCTCTCGCTCAAGCCTTTTTGCAGATAGGCGGCGGTTTCACGATCGTCCTCGACGACGAGCAGCTTCATCGGACCCGGTGGCCTCGAACGAGCGGCGCACCCCGCCGCCTGCACGCCAAAGTGGGCTTAAGCCGGTATTCGGGCAAGTATTTTGCGCGGTCCGAGCGGGCCGCCGGCGATTGCCGGACCGTGACGGCGGCCGCCCTGTGCGCATCGGCGCCGTCCGATCTTAACGCTTGACCCAAAGCCGGTGCTGCCCAATCTATTGCGTACCAGATTAGTCCCAATTGCCGGCCGTCATGCGATGATCATCTTGAGCAAACTGGCCGATTACGGGGTCATCGTCGCCACCCATCTGGCGACCGCACCCGCGCGTCAACAGACCGCCGCCATGATCGCCGACGAGGTTGCCCTGCCGCGGGCCACCGTCGCCAAGATCCTCAAAGGATT
>JAJPIH010000254.1 GCA_021324875.1 Alphaproteobacteria bacterium | reverse complement strand
TTTAAGAGGGGTTGCATTTCGGCAGTGCCGCCAGCACGGCGTTTATCCGCTGCGTCATGACTTCGGCTTTGGCCGCATCGTTTTGCAGATCCAGCGTCAGTTGCTGCAATTCGCGCTGCGGCTGGGGTCCCCTGGCGGCCGCCACATGGGGGGTGACCGATGCTGGCGGCGCCGGCTTTGCGGCCGCAGCAATAGCGCCCACCGCCGCCGAAACATTCTGGATGTTCCCGACGATTTTGTTGGTCGCCGCGCTGATCACGCTCAGCGCATATTGCTCCAATTGGCCGGTCGCTCCACTGAGTGCAGCGAGTGCGGTCTTCAGCGCGGCCAGCGATTGTTGCGCTTGGTTGTACGCGGCGAGGAGCACGGGATCGCTGCTGATGCTTCCTTCGGCGGCGGCAATCTCACTCTCCAGCCTATCCGCGAGCGCGGGCCCGGCCAAGCCATCTCCTTTTTTCTCGGCGACAATCCCGTCGGCAACCAGGGCGGCGCAACTTAGCGAGAGCCAAGCAGCGTTATAGGCGGCCTCTCTTGCTTGCGGCGCGAAATAAAGGCGTCCACCTGCCATTCCTGCAGCGCCGAGGCCGAGCCCCAAAGTCACATTCTTGCCGCCCTCGAATAGAGGATTGACAATCGCGGCGGCGCCTAGCCCGATCATCGGAATGTCAAATAGCAATTGCTGACGCATCAGGGCGTCGCGATGGCCGGCATAGCCCGCGGCCAAGGCCTGCAGTTTGGCTCGGGCATCACTCGGCGGATTGCCAAAGGTCAAAATTGTAACCGAGTCGGCGGGCGGGGTGAGGCTGTTCAGGACCGCGGGATCGTTGCCCGGATTGTATGGCGCCGGATCGAAAATGCTGCCGCACCCTGCGAGGGGCAGCGCGAGCAGGACAAGCAGGGTCCGGTTAATGGGCATTCGGCTTCTTCCCCAGCCGATGCCGGTGATGCCGACAGCGGCGTCTCTCCCGCTTTGGTTTTCCCGGCGGCTCTGTATCCAATTTTACCGCTATCTATGCGTGAAGCGCCGACACAATCGGCCGCGGCACCGACAGCAGTTCCGTCCCTAGTGGGGGGCGGTCGGCGGCTTGTCGGCTCGCCGGTCGAGGCGGGCGACCAACGGCAGGATGCGCCGCTCGACGTCCTCTGCACTCAGCGGACCGACATGGCGGTAACGGATGCGCCCGGCGGCATCAACGACATAGGTCTCGGGCACGCCGTAGACCCCGAAATCGATCGCCGTCGCGCCGCTGCGGTCGACACCGATGCGGCGATAGGGATTGCCGAGATCGTCGAGAAAGCGCCGCGCGTCGGCGATTCGGTCTTTGTAGGCGATGCCGTCGAGGGTGAGATTGGGTTCATGGGACAGCATCATCAGCGCCGGCTGCTCCTCACGGCACGGCCCGCACCAGGAGGCAAAGAAATTGACCAGGGTGACGCCGCCGAGAAGTTCGGCCCGGGTCAGCCCGGTTTTCGGGTCATAGAGGCCGGGCAGCGCGAAATCCGGCGCCGGGCGGTCGATCAGCGCCGACGGCAACAGGGTCGGATCGCGGTTGAGCCCCATCGCCAACGCAACGACCACGATCGCGAAGACCGCCAGTGGCAAGAGGAAGAACAGCCGGCGCTTCATGGCCGTGATTGCGCGGGCCGCGCGCGCTGAACCCGCCGCGCGAGCGGGGACAAGAAAGGCCGGCAGGCACGGCCAAAACGCGCCGCGGCATCGCTTGTCGGCATAGCCTCAAGCCGGTTCAGCGCAACCGGGCGGCGGTGGCGGCAAGCGGCGCCGCAGCCGGGTTTGCCGCTCCCTCCTGCCAATGCCCGCTGCGCTTGAGGGCATCGACGACCTCTTTCGGCATATAGCGCTCGTCGTGCTTGGCAAGGACAGTTGACGCATCGAACACGCCGCCCGGCATCAGCCGGCCTTCGGCCACCACCCCTTGCCCTTGGCGGAACAGGTCGGGGAGGATGCCGTGGTACACGACCGGGATGTCGGCCTTGCCGTCGGTGATGCGAAAGACGACCCGGCCGTCGGGACCGCGCGCGATGCTGCCGTCTTCCACCAGGCCGCCGATCCGCATGCGGTGCGCGCCCGTTATGTGTCGGCTGTTGAGGTCGCTGGGACTGTAGAAAAACACCAGGTTGTCGCTGATCGCGTTGAGCGCCAACGCCGTGGCCCCGCCGAGCGCCGCTACACCCAGGGCCAACAGGGTGAGGCGCTGCTGCTTGCGGGTCAGCGGCTGCGGCCGGATTGCTGCCGCAGCCGGTCGACCATGGCGACGCTCGCCCGGTAACGGCGCCACGAATAGGCGGCGAGCCCGCCCAGCACCAGCACCGCCAGCCCATAGGCCGGCCACACAAAAGCGCCATAGCCGCCCATCGCAAGGAAGCCGTCCACCGAGTTCATGTCAGATCCCTTCGCGCGCCGCCACCGGCCGCGCCGGCAGCCCGCTTTCGGTGTGCGGCGGCGCTGGCGCCGGGGTCAGGCGATCGAGTTGCAAGGCGCGGATCCGGCGCTGCTTGAGGTCGGTGCGCATCCGTATCAGCAGCAATGTCACAAACAACACCGTAAAGCCCGACGCCATCACCAGGAGTGGCGCCAGCATCGACAGCGCGATGGTCGGCTTGCCGAGCCGCAGCACGCTCGCCGGTTGATGGAGCGTATTCCACCAATCGACCGAGAATTTGATGATCGGCAGATTGACGACGCCGACCACCGCCAGAAGCGATCCGGCCCGGCTGCCGCGCGCCGGATCGTCGAACCCGTTCACCAACGCGATATAGCCCAGATACAAAAAGAACAAGACCAGCACCGAGGTCAGCCGCGCGTCCCACACCCACCAGGTGCCCCACATCGGCCGGCCCCACAGCGAGCCGGTCGTCAGGCAGACAAAGGTGAAACAGGCGCCGATCGGGGCCGCTGCGCGGGCCGCCACCTCGGCCAAAGGGTGGCGCCAGACGAGCGCCACCGCGCTCGCCGCCGCGACAAACAGATAGACATTGAGCGCCATCCACGCCGACGGCACGTGTACATACATGATGCGCACCGCCTCACCCTGCTGGTAATCGGGCGGGGAGGCGATCAGGGCGAGATAAAGCCCGAGCAGGATCAAGGCGATGCTGACCCCCGCGCACCACGGCAGGAGCGCGGCGCTCACTCGGACAAAACGCGCAGGATTGGCAAAGCGGCTCAACATCGCAGCCGATCTCCGCAAGGTTTGCCTTTATAGGCCGCGCGCGGCCGCGCCGCCAGCCGTCGGGGTGCCGCACGACCCGGTTTCTGCCCGGGCGGCTCATTCGGTCGCCTGTCGCACCGCGGCCGCTGCCGCCCACGGGGCTAGCGCCAGCGCCGCCGCGAGCAATGCCGCCAGCAGCAGCAAATCGGCCCGCGGATCGCCGCCGGTCTCTTGCGCCTCGATCGCGCCGGCGCCAAAGACGAGCGGCGGCACATAAAGCGGCAAGACCAGCAGAGACAGCAGCACCCCCTGGCGACGGGCGCCGAGCGTCAAGGCCGCCGCGACACCGCCGATCAGGCTCAGCGTCGGGGTCCCGAGCAACAGGCTTATGACCAAGATCGGCATCGCGCCCGGTTCGAGATCGACAACAACGGCCAGCGCCGGGCTGATCAGCGCCAAGGGCAGCCCGCTTGAGATCCAATGGGCGACAATTTTCGCCAGCGCCGCCAGTCCGAGCGGCAGCCTCGACAACACGATCAAATCGAGACTGCCGTCCTCGTAATCGGGCAGGAACATGCGGTCGAGCGACAATAAGGCCGCCAACAATGCGGCGACCCACAAGATGCCCGGAGCAACGCGCGCCAGAACGTCGGGTTCGGGTCCAATCCCGAACGGAAACAGCACGACCGTCAGCACAAAGAACGCCAATACCAAAGCGGTGTCGCCGCTGTGGTGCAGCGCCAATTGCAGGTCGCGGCGCACAAGACCCAAAAATCCGGGCATTGCTCAGATCGGCAAGACCGGCTCCCGCGCCCGGCGCGGGTGATAATCGTCGAGCACCAGCCGGCGGGCGCCGGCAACGGCAAGCGGTGCATGCGTGGCCACGACGACCCGTCCGCCACCGTCACGATGAGCGACGACAATCGCTTGCAGACCGGCTTGGCTCGCCTCGTCGAGGGCGGTCAGCGGCTCGTCCAGCAGCCACAACGGGGCGGGTGCCGCCAGCAGCCGCGCCATCGCCACGCGCCGCCGCTGCCCGGCCGACAACCAGCGACATGGCCAGTCGGCAACCGGCTCGAGCGCAAAGGCGGCGATCGCCGCCTCGACAGCCGCTGCCGCCTGCCGACGCGACAGCCCGCGCAGCGCCGACCAGAAGCCGAGCTGCTCGCGCGGGGTCAATGCCGGTTTCAACGCATCGGCATGACCCACATAGTGGAGGCGCGCATGATGACCGGCGAGGTCCGCCGCCACCGGCTGGGTGCCCCACATCAGCCGCCCGGAAGCCGCCGGCAAAAATCCGGCGAGGAGGCGCAACAGACTGGACTTGCCGCTGCCGTTTGTCCCGCTCAGAACCAGCGCGCCGCCGGCCGGAAGCCGGAAGCCGAGACCGGAAAAGATCAGACGCTCGCCGCGGCGGCAGGCGAGATCCTCGCCGATCAGATCCGGCAATACCGGGCGCAAGGCCGCTTTTGTCGTCGCCGTCGCGCGGATCAGGGCTGGCGCCAGAAAGAGGCGGCTCCGAGGGGGGAACCCGGAGCCGCTTGGCCGTTGACCGTTGCTGTCGGCCGAGTATGAGGTTTGGGGGACAAACCTGTAAGGGTAAACCTTACGCTTTTCATATGACGGCGGATTGGGACTTTGGTTTGAAGGAAGTTTGACGTTTTAGTGATATGCGCGCTCATTTTGTTTCAGTCGAGCGGCCGGCGGTCTTCAATCAGCTTGCCGTCATCGGGCAGCGTTCCCGGCGCGACCACGCTGACTGTCCCGCGCAAGCGCGTGACCGCCTGCAAGCTCTGGGCGATCTCCGCTTCACGACCTTGGCCGAGCGGTTGGCGGCCTTCGACCAGCAGCACCATCGTATCGCCGCCGGCGCCGCGGTCAACCACAAGCCGGGCACGGGCGAGGCCGGCGTGGCGGCGCAGCAGGTCGCCAATTTGCGCCGGGTGCACAAACAATCCGCGCACCTTGGTTGCCTGGTCGGCGCGGCCGAGCCACCCTTTGATCCGTTGATTGGTCCGCGGTCCCGGCGGCGCCTCGGTCAAGACCGCCGACAGATCGCCGGTCGCAAACCGGATCAGCGGATATTCGGGGGTCAGCGTGGTGACCACCACCTCGCCGGTGTCACCGGGTGCAACCGGTTCGCCGCTGCCCGGCCGGACGATTTCGACAATGATGTCTTCGTCGAGCACCATGCCGGGCTCGGGCTCGCCGTCGGCGCCGGCCGTTTCGTAGGCGATAAGCCCGATATCGGCGGTGCCGTAGCATTGCAGCACCGCCACCCCGCGGTCGCGGAATTCGCGGCGCAGCGCCGCGGGCAGGGCCTCGGCGCCAACCAGTGCCTTTTTGATCGAGCCCGCATCGATGCCGTCGGCGGCGGCGCGGTCGAGCAGGATCTTCAAAAAAGACGGCGTACCGGCATATCCCACCGGCTTGAGGTCGGCGATGGCCCGCAGCTGCTGCTCGGTCTGACCGGTACCGGCCGGGATGACCGGACAACCCAGCGCCTCGGCCGCGCTTTCGAGCAGCGCCCCGGCCGGGGTCAGATGGTAGGCGAAGGCGTTGTGGATCAGATCGCCTCGGCGAAACCCTGCCGCGAACAGCGCCCGCGCAAATCGCCCGTAATCGGGGCGGCGCCCCTCCGGCTCATAGATCGGTCCCGGCGAGACAAATATCCGGCGCAGCGTCGCGATCGGGACGGCGGCAAATCCACCAAACGGCGGATAGCGGCGCTGCAATTCCAACAGCTCCGACTTGCGGGTCAGCGGCAGGCGCGCCAGCATGGCCCGATCACGAATATCGGCGGCAACGACATCGGCCAACAAATCACGGTAGGCCGGGCAGTGCCGTTTGGCGGCGGCAATCACGCCCGGGAGTGCCGCCATCAGCGCCGCTTCCCGGGCTTGCGGATCGCGCGCCTCGCGCTCGTCAAACAGGTTTTGCTCCATTGGCCGCCTCCTCGAAGGCGCAGCACCGGTTCGCCCCGGCGTGGCCGCACGGCCGTTGTGCGGCAATTCTGTCGCGCCACCCGCTCCGGGCAGGCTTTGTCGGCGGCGCAAGCTTAGCGCAAAAATCGCCGCGGGCCGCGGAATTTCGCGAGACTTGCGGTCGAATAAACGGCTAACCTAAAGTTCCTAGGGTTGACCATGCAAGCCGCGCTCGCGCTTCCAGGCAGGGAAATTCGCGGTTGTACAATAAAGATGGACGCGGTCGAGGGCGGTATCGGCTGACGGCGCTATTATTGCGGTTTGCCGGTCTGATCGTGCTGTTGATCGGCTTGTGGTCGGGCCCCGCCGGTGGACAGGCGCTTTCCGCCGGCGAGCGCCAGCGGCTTGAAGCACAAAAAGAACAACTCTTCCAGCGCATGCTCCACAACCCCGCCGATCTCGATGCGACCTTTGCCTATGCCGATGTCGCCGCGCGTCTTGGGGATTACGAGGCTGCGGTGTCGGCCCTCGATCGAATGTTGCTGTTCAATCCGAATTTGCCGCGGGTTGAACTCGAGATCGGCGCGCTTTATTTCCGCATGGGCGCCTACGACCTGGCGCGCGACTATTTCGCGCGCGCCGCCGCCAGCAATCCGCCGCCCGAAGTCCGCGCCCGCATTGACGAATATATGGCCCAGATCGACAAAGCGACCGCGCGTCATCACCTCTCGGGCTATCTATTTTTCGGCGGTCAATACCAGAGCGACGCCAACGTCGCCCCGGGATCGCCGCTGATCCTGTCGCCAATCGGCCCGGTGCTGCTGAACAGTCCGTTTTCCCGCCAGGCTTCGGGAAGCATCTTCGCCAGCGGTTCGCTGCTCTACAGCTACGACCTCGAGGACCAGCGCCGCGACACGATCGAGGTCACTTCGGTCGGATATTTGCACCACTATTTCAACTCCTTGGTCACCCGCCTCGATCTTTCGCTGTTGGAGATCACCGCCGGGCCGCGGATCAATTTTCCCAATGGCGGGCTGTTGGGGAACATCGCCGCCTCGGTCAAACCCTACGCGATCGGCGATGAAGTGGGCCTCGGCTGGGCACAATATTTTGCCGCTTACGGCACCGGGTTTGAGTATGACGAAAGCTTGTGGGGCGACATGCTGCTCAAGACCGTGTTCGAGTTTCGCCAGAAATATTTTACGAATACGGATTTACGCCCATTATCGACCGGTCTCAACGGTAGTGACAAGCTGCTTTCGGTGATCGTGATCAAGCCGATCTTTCAAAATTCACAATTGAATCTGGAATTCGATTATCTCGATCAGACCACTTCCTTGCCTTATTACACCAACGCGACCTATGCGCTGATCGCGGGCTATCACCTGAATTATGACCCGCCGTTTCACTTGACCCGCTTTCCGTGGCAAACCGGGGTCTTTCTCGGTCGCGCCTGGAGCATCTACAAATCGCCGGACCCTTGCTGTAACACGAGCAACAATCCGGAGTTGTTCTTCTCGACCAGCAGCCAGCTGACGCAACGTTGGCGTTTTGGCGTGACCGAGGCCGTTCCGCTGACACCGCGGGTGGCGGTCGTTCTGCAGCTCGAGCGCGACATCGTCGCCTCGAACCTGCCGATCTATGCCTATACGAGCAATTCGGTCCTGCTCGGACCGCAAATTCACTTTTGAGTGGCCCAAATGCTGCGGCCCGCGCCGATATTCGCTGCGGGCGCGGGTCAATCTTGCCCCGCAATGCTCAAGTCTCGCCGAAATTAATCTTAACCGCGGCCAAGGTTCGGGCCCAAACACACGACGATTTTGTTTCCGCCGCCGGCGGTTTTCCGGGCGCTCCGGACTTACCGGCAGCGGCGGTTCCGGCTTGCTTTGGCGACAATTCCGCCCTAGGTGTGTCATACATTTGCAAAAGAGGCTTCGATGATCGCGACCGTCCGTCGCCCGCGGCTCGCCTTGCTGGTTGGCGGTCTGCTCGCCGGGCTGGCCATCGCCGCGCCGCCCGGCCGCGCCGACCAGCGCGTCGGCGTCGACAGCGCCGTCAATCCCAACGCGATGGGCATCCCGCCGGGGGCGCTGCCGCGTCGCTTGGTGCTGGGCCAGGACATCTTGTTCAACGAGCGCATCACGACCGAGGCGACAGGCCAGACCCAGATCCTGTTTGTCGATGAATCGACGCTGTCGATCGGACCGAACGCCAACATGGTGATCGATCAGTTTGTCTTCGATCCCAACACCGGCGCCGGCAAATTGGCCGCAAGCCTGACCCGCGGCGTCTTCCGTTTCGTCGGCGGCAAGCTCAGCAAGCAGGAGAACGCGGTCAGTTTCCGCACCCCGGCGGCAACGATCGGCATTCGCGGCGGCGCTTTTCTCGTCCGGGTGCGCGAATGTGTCAACGCGCCGGCGGGCTGCAATGTGCTCGATGTCGAGCATGTCTATGGCAAGGCCACGACGGTGACGACCCCGGATGGTCAGTCCAAAACAATCTTTCGCTCCGGTTTTGGCGTGCATGTCGCACGGGTCGGCGAAGCGATCTCCGACCCGGCGCCCGAACCGCCGGGCACGGCGGCGGCGCTGCTCGCCCAGCTCGACGGCCGTCCCGGCAGCACCGGCGGCGCCGCGGTCATCCCGACCGACGTCATGGTCGTGCAAAGCGGCATTGCCAGCGTCGTCTCGGCGAACCTCTCAGCCAGCCTGCAGGCCGCGCAAAGAACCCAACCGACGGTGGCGCAGCCGAATAATGTCAACGCCGTTGTCGCCCAGACCCAGCTCAACAACCAGAACGTCCAGGTCTCGGCCGCCACCGGCACCACAACCAATGGCGAAACGGTCTCGGTTGCGGGGTTCTCCAATCCCAACCCGGCGCCGATCCCGACCCCGGTAGCCGGCTTCCGCAGGTTCGTACCGGGCGGGAGTACTCCGTTCGGAGAAGGCGCGCCGGGCGGCAATACGCTGACCGGCAGCGGCGGCATCCCGGTGGCGAGCGGCGGCGGCGGCAGCCTGCCTGGAGGCGGCACGACCGTCCCCGTCGGCAGCGGCGGCAACAGCGGTGGCACCGGCACCACCGGCACCGGCGGCGGTACGAGTAGCGGCACCCCGCCAAATGTCACGGCGAGCGTCGCCGGCGCCTTTTTCGCGAACGGGACACTGACCCCCTATGCGCGCGATATGATCACCAAGGGGGTATTCAACGGCTCGGGCTTCAGCTTCCCGCTGTCGACCGATCCGACTGCGCAGGTCAAGGGGACGAGCCCGCTCGGCCCGGTCACCGGCACGACCTATGTCGCCAGCGACGGCAGCTTTTTCTACGCCAATCTGACGACCACAGGCCGGCCGGCCCAGCACGAATTCATCTATGGCGGGACCCCGATCCTCGCCTCCGGCACGCTGCCCCATTATCTCGCCTTCAACGTCCAGGCGGGCGGCAGTCTGCAATCGAGCATCCCGTTCCTGCGCTTGGGAAACACCGGCAGCCTCGGTGGCACGGGGAGCGCTTCGCCGTTGATCCTGGCGCGACCGCTTTTCGCGGGTGGTGGCAGTGGGCGGGCATTGCAGGCCAGTCTCGCGATCGCCGGAACCGGGAGCGGACAAAGCTCGGTTATCGCGGTGCTGGTCGGCGATGTGTTTCAGCCGCTCGGCAGCGACAGCCTGCAGCCCGTCATCAACGGCGCGATCCAGGGCAGCTATGCGGTCAACAATCCGAGCCAGCCGGTGGCATTGACCCGTTTCTCTTCACCCTTTGTGACCCCGCTCGACGGCAACGGCACCAGTTTTTACGGTACCAACAACAAGGACGGCAGCATCACCGTGTCGGGCTTTGTGTTGAGCAACGGCGGGTGCTGCAGCGAAAGCGGCGCACCCACTGCCGCCCCGGCCGTGGCGACCAACCCCGCGAGCCATGCGGTCGGCGCCTACCCGTTTGTGCAGCCGGCGACCCCGACCCAGCTGCCGCAGAACGTCGCGAACGCAACCCCGGCCAACCAGAACCTGACCGGGTATTTCGGCGGCGTCATGACCCGCGAACCAAACCCGGGTTCGAGCGCGAGCCCGGTTGCCTACACCGTCGTCGGGACCGCGACGATCGCCGCCGACGCCGCCAACCAGCTGGTCGAAGCCAATTTGAAGGCGACGAAGGCCAGCCCAAACAGCGGCATCGGCCAGATGGCGCTCAATTTTGGCACCCTCAACCGCAATGTCAGCGAGGGCAGCAGCGCCTATGTGACCAACAATGTCTTCGCCGCGGTTGAAAACCCGACCAATCCGTCGACGGTGAACGGTGTCCGGGTTCCGGTCAGCAATCCCGGGACCGGGATCACAAACGGGAAGGTTACCGGCGCTTCGAACATCTATCTTGTGTCACAGGGAGCCACACCGGCCAACCCGCTATTGCCGAGCGGCGGCTTGTGCAGCACCTGCGCCTATCTGCAATGGGGTTATTGGGGCGGCGAGCTCGACACGCCCGCGGCCGGCAACAACCCGGCGCGGATCGATGCCGGGCATATCAATTTCTGGGTGGCGGGCAGCCCGGCGACCTCTCCGGCCCAGATCGCCGCGCTGCGGGCCTCCGGCGCGGTGGGATCATATGCCGGCAACCTGATCGGGACGGTGCAGTATGGCGGGGCGCAATATCTCGCCTCGGGCGGTCTGCACGCGACCTACGCGTTTGCGAGCCAGATCGGAACGTTTACGGTCAGCAACTATGATAAATTGCCGACCTTTACCGCCGCCGGCAGGGCGCCGCTGAACGGATCGAAATACGGCTTTAGCTTTGCCCAAAACGGGCTCAGCGGCTCGGTCAAT
>JAJPIH010000088.1 GCA_021324875.1 Alphaproteobacteria bacterium | reverse complement strand
TCCGAGCCCGTTCGGCAACCGACCGTTTCTCGGCAGCAGCCTGATCAGCACGCACCAGGTGGGCATGATTGGCGTCACTTTGGCGATGCTGGCCCTGCTTTACCTGTGCTTTCGCGGCTCGCGGCTCGGGCTGGCGATGCGGGCGGCGGCGGTGAACCCGCAATCGGCGCGGCTGGTCGGCATTCGCGTCGGCTGGATGGTGGCGCTCGGCTGGGGAATGTCGGCGGCGATCGGGGCGGTGGCCGGCATGCTGATCGCTCCGGTCGTGTTTCTCGAGCCCAATATGATGCTCGGGGTGTTGCTCTACGGCTTTGGCGGGGCGGTGCTTGGCGGGCTGTCAAGCCCGGGCGGCGCGGTGATTGGCGGGTTTGCGGTCGGGGTCATCGAAAACCTCGCCGGCACCTTCATCCCCTATGTCGGGCGCGAGATGAAATTGACCATCGCGCTGGTGCTGATCGTCGGCGTGCTGATGGTCAAGCCGGCCGGACTGTTTGGCCGCGTCGTGGTGAGCCGGGTATGAGCCCGCCCGATCCGGTTAGCGGGTTGTTGCCGGCGACGGCGCGGCCGCCGACGGCCGCGGCGCCTTGGCGGGAGCAACGCCGCTTGGCGATCGCCGCGGTCGTGGTGATCGCGTTGATCGTTCCGCTGGTCTTCAAGAATTTCATCATTTTCCAATTGACGATGGTTATGGTCTATGGCCTGGCCATTCTCGGCCTCAATATTTTGACCGGTTTCAACGGACAATTCTCGCTTGGCCACAGCGCCTTTTACGGCCTTGGCGCCTATACCGCGGCAATCTTGATGAACATGGATGTCGGCTATTACTGGACATTGCCGTGCGCCGGCGGGCTGTGCTTTGTCGTCGGCTTTCTGTTCGGATTTCCGGCCTTGCGGCTGCAAGGGATTTACCTGGCCTTGGCCACCTTTGCGCTGGCCACCGCGATGCCGCAAATCCTCAGATTCCAGCCGCTTGAACCGCTGACCGGCGGCGTTCAAGGAATTGCCCTGGTGAAACCCGATCCGCCGCCGGGGTTGCCGCTCAACGCCGACCAATGGCTCTATTATTTCACTTTGGCCGTGTTGCTGGTCATGTTTGCCGGAGCGGCGAGCCTGCTGAAAAGCCGCAGCGGCCGCGCAATCATGGCGATCCGCGACCACCCGATCGCGGCCGCGGCAATGGGCATCGACACCGCCCTTTACAAGACGCTGACCTTTGGACTGAGCGCCCTCTACACCGGGGTTGCGGGTGCGCTCGGCGCCATCGTCGTCCAGTTTGTCGGCCCCGACAGCTTCCCGTTTTTGCTGTCGGTCTCGTTTCTGGTCGGCCTCGTCGTCGGGGGCGTGGGCTCGATCCCGGGAAGCCTGTTGGGCGGCGTGTTCGTGCTGTTTGTGCCGAACCTCGCCGAGCAGGCTTCGACCGGGCTCTCGGGCGCCATTTACGGCGTCATCTTGCTGGCGGTGATTTTTCTGATGCCCTCGGGGGCCGCCGGATTTGCCCGAATGGTCGCGGCCCGGCTAGGGTCGCGGCGGAATTCCTCGACCCAGATTGCGCAGGGAGCAGAACCATGAAGCGATTGACCCGTCGTTCGATCCTGGCTGCGGCGCCGGCGGCGCTCGCCCTAGTCGCGATCCCGGCTCGCGGCGCAAAGAATTACGGGCCGGGGGTCAGCGACAGCGAAATCAAGATCGGCAATACCGGCCCCTACAGCGGCCCGGCCTCGTCCTATAGCGCGGTCCCCAAATCGCAGGTCGCCTACTGGAAAATGATCAACGACCAGGGCGGGATCAACGGACGGAAAATCACCTTCATTTCCTACGACGACGCCTACAGCCCGCCAAAAACCGTTGAGCAGGTGCGCAAACTGGTCGAGGAAGACAATGTTCTGTTGATCGCCAGCCCGCTCGGCACTCCAACCAACTCCGCGGTATGGAATTACCTCAACAAGAAAAAGGTCCCGCAGCTGTTTGTCTCTACCGGCGCAACCAAGTGGAATGACCCGAAAGGCCATCCCTGGACGATCGGTTGGCAGCCCAATTACCAGAGCGAAGGCCATGCCTACGCCGCCTATATCCTCAAGAACAAGCCGGACGGCAAGGTTGCCGTGCTGTATCAGAACGATGATTTCGGCAAGGACTATTTGAAAGGGGTCAAGGACGGGCTCGGCAGCAAGGCCAATATGATCGTGCTGGCCGCCCCCTACGAGACCACCGACCCGACGGTCGATTCCCAGATTATTGCGATGAAGGCGGCTGGCGCCGATGTGTTTGTCAACACCGGCATCCCCAAATTCGCGGCGCAGGCAATCCGCAAGGCGGCCGAGATCGACTGGAAACCGCTGCATATCCTGTCCAGCGTCGGCAATTCGGTCGGCGCCACGTTGAAACCGGCCGGCCTGCAAAACGCCAAAGGCATCATTTCCGATTTTTATCTCAAGGACCCGACCGACCCGGTGTGGAAGGACGACGCCGGCTACCAATGGTGGGTCTCGTTTATGGACAAGTATATGCCCGACGCCGACAAGACCGACGCCGGGGCGGTCGCCGGCCCGTCACTGGCGGCGACCCTGGCGCAAGTTCTCAAGCAATGCGGCGACGATCTGAGCCGCGAGAATGTCATGAAACAGGCGGCCAGCTTGCACCATTTCCGCGTGCCGATGCTGCTGCCGGGGATCGAGATCAACACCAGCCCCTCCGATTTCGCGCCGATCAAACAGATCCAAATGGGCCAATTTGACGGGCAGCGCTGGCGCCTGTTCGGCGCGCTGATCAACGGCCAAACGCCGGCGTGACCGGCGGCGGGGCGCCCTCGCGGGCTCAGGGACGAATTGTCGGCACCGGACGCAAGCGGCGAAACTTGGCGCGCGGACGGTGTTGTTCTACACCAAAAGGGCGCGCCAACCGATGGGTCGACATTGCGGATCTTACGCGAGGCTGCCGCCGTCTCTCCCGTCCGGCCTACCCGGTCGCGGCCGCGGCGGCCGGGCTGGGTGCTGCGCTGGGTTGCCCTCGCGGGCCTCGTCTGCGCGGTGCTGTTGGCGAGCGGCTTTGTCCGCTTTGTGATCCCGCCCCCGGCCGACAACAATACCGCGACCACCGACGCGATCGTCGTGCTGACCGGCGGCAGCCTGCGCCTCAAAACCGGCATCGAGCTGATGCGCCAGGGTCTTGGACGCATATTGTTTGTCTCGGGGGTCAACCGGCGGGTTCACCTCGACGAGCTGCTGCGTTCGGCCGGCGAAGACAGCCCGCCCTGGCTGGTTTGCTGCACGGTGCTCGGCCATGACGCGGGAAACACCGCCGGCAACGCCGCCGAGACCGCCCTGTGGATGCGCCGCCAGCGGCTTCACAGCCTGCGGCTCGTCACCGCGTGGTACCACATGCCGCGCAGCCTGCTTGAATTCGAGCGCGCCATGCCCGGCCTCGAGATTATTCCCCACCCGGTGTTTTCCGGCGAAATCGCGGTGCCGACCTGGCTGGCGCGGCACGGCTCGCTGGGAATGCTGATCGTCGAATACGCCAAATATCTGGCGGCGCTGCTGTTTCCGGTGCTTGACCGGCCGGTGGTCGCCGGTTCGCCGCGAACCGCGGCCGCGCCCGGGGCCGAGCCATGAGCTGGGCGCGCGCCGCCGCCTTCAACCTCGCCTATTTCGGCTGGACGGCGCTGCTCGGCATGCTCGGGCTGCCTTGGCTGATGGCGCCGCGCCGTGCGGCCATGCGGTTTGGCCGGTTATGGTCGAAGGGCGTGCTGGTGTTGCTGCGCGCCATTGTCGGGCTCGACCACCGGGTGGTCGGGCTCGGCCGCCTTCCCGATGGCGGCGCGATCGTGGCGATGAAGCACCAATCGGCATGGGACGCGATAGCGCTGCCGGTGGTGCTCGACGATCCGGCGCCGGTGGTCAAGCGCGAGCTGCTGTGGCTGCCGTTTTACGGCTGGTACATGGCGCGGGCCGGGGCGATCGCGATCGATCGCAAAGGCGGGGGCGCGGCCTTGCGCAAAATGCTGGCGGCGGCGCGTCTTGCCGCCGGCGAAGGCCGCCCGATCGTGATCTATCCGCAGGGCACCAGGGTGGCGCCGGGCGCGTCGGCACCCTACCAGCCCGGCGTCTTTGCCCTCTATCAGAGGCTGCAATTGCCGATTGTTCCGGCCGCGGTCAATTCCGGCTGCTATTGGGGGCGCCGCGCCTTTCTCAAGCGGCCGGGCCGCATCACCCTCGAATTTCTCGAACCGATCCCGCCCGGCTGGCCGCGCCGCCGGTTGATGGCGGAGCTTGAAAAGCGGATCGAGGAGAGGACCGCGGCACTCGCCCGCGCCGCCGAGGCCGCGCGGCGCGGCAGCCGGCGACCGCCGGAGGTCAGCGCGGCGGGCGCCGAAACCGGTCCTCGTCGCCGGGGCTGAGGACCGGCTCGAAGTTATCGGGGCGGGAACGAGGCAACATTTCGGCCTGCCGCCGCGTCCAGGCGTCGAAATCTGCGTCGTCGAGGCTGTCGGCCGATCCGCTCGTCAGCGCCAATCGAGCGCGAAGACGAACGCCAAAGGCGGGCGGCCACAGAGCGAACGAAAGAGGAAGAGCGAACGAAAGAGGAACTAACGGTCGGTTGCCGAATTGTGGTATAGCTGAGGCGAGGAGGAAGGTTCGGCCATGGCACTCGTCGGCGCGATCTCGCAGCGGATCTGGGACATGAAATACCGTCTCAAGGGTCCGTCGGGCGAACCGATCGACAAGACGATCGAGGACACTTGGCGACGGGTGGCGACCGCCCTCGCCGCGCCCGAGCGCGACCCCGCATATTGGGCCGAACGGTTCTATCGCGCGATCGAGGATTTCAAATTCCTGCCGGCCGGCCGTGTCGTTGCCGGCGCCGGGGCGGGCCGCGCCGTCACGCTGTTCAACTGCTTTGTGATGGGCACGATCCCCGACGACATGGGCGGGATCTTTGCCCATCTGCGCGAGGCGGCGTTGACGATGCAGCAGGGCGGCGGCATCGGCTACGATTTCTCGACCCTGCGGCCGCGCGGCGCGCCGGTCAAAGGTGTCGGGGCCGACGCCTCGGGGCCGCT
>JAJPIH010000358.1 GCA_021324875.1 Alphaproteobacteria bacterium | reverse complement strand
GGCGGCGTTTCCAGAACGACATGCCGACGCAGACCGCGATCCGACGGTTGGCCTCCTCGATCCGGCGCCATTCGGCGAGGATCCTGACAACGTCTTCAAACGCCGCGGGCCTCTGGCGATACGGGTCGAGGCAGCGGGTGGCGACCAAACAGGCGCCGGCAAAGATTTCGTCTACGCCGCGCCGAAAGGGCCGCGCTGTTACCCCGGCGGCATCGGCCGTAACCCCCCAGCCCGAATAATAACTGTCGGCGAAACACCGGACCTCGCGGCCGGCCAGAAGGGCGAGGAAACCGGTTTCGCCGCCGGCGCAATAGATGCGTTCGGCCTGCTCGATCAGCGGCCACGGGTCGGTTGCGGCGGCGACAATTTGGCACCCTTGCGCGGCCGCCAGGATGTCAGGGCGGCGGCCGCAATTGGGCATCAGCAGCGTGATATCCTCGGGCGGATAATCGGCGAGCGCGGCGCGCAGCATCGCATTTGCGAGGGCGTCAGCGGGCCCCGCTTCGTCGAGCAGCACCAGGGCGCGGCCGACGCGTTCGACCGGCGCGCCATGCATCCACCAGTCGCCGCCCACCCGCGCGGCGACCAGCTCGCGCCGCGCCGCGGCCGCGCGCGCCAGCAGCTCCGGGGTCTCCCAGCCGCGCGCGGTCAGCACTGCGGCGGAAGTAAGCGGCGGCGCTTGGAGCGCCCGCATCGGGGCTGTCGCGGGGGTGAAGCTCAGCGCCAAGGGCGAGCCGCGTCCCCGTGGCGGCGCTCGCAGGATGCCGCAAGCGAGCGTCAGCGAAGGGGCCGCGAGCGGCGACGCGGCAAGCTCGGGAAACAGCGCCGCCAGCAATTCGGTCCGGGGCGGTAAGCCTGATCTCGAGCCGCCGCGGGCAGATCGTGTGCGGGCGAGGATGGGCCAAGGCGGCGCGGATGCCATGTCCGAAGTGTGCGATAGACGCCGGACGAAATGAACCTTACCTTTTGGGTTGCGGTGCCGCAGGCTCACGCGCTCGCGCCAAACCGCGCCTCAGGGCGCTGCGAGGGGCGGCGCCGCAGCAGTTTGCGCGGGGGGTGCGGAAACGGGCATGGCGGTAAGGCTGCAGCAGGCGGCGCTGATGCCGTGGTGGACGGCGGCCCTGTTGACGCAAGCGAAGTCGTTCGAACGCAACCCGGTTATCGGCAGCCGGCGGCTCAACCAATGGGGCTTGCATGCCGCTCGCGTCAGGCTCGCTCATCATTTGGCGACCGCGCGCCGGCAAAGGCTGGCGCGGCTGATCCCGGCCTCGGATTGCGAGGCCTTCGAGCGTGACGGCTTTGTGCTGCGCCGCGATTTTCTGCCGGCGGCCCAGTTCGGCGCGCTGCTCGAGGAAGTGCGGCGCTATCGCGGCCCGCTGCGGGAAATCGCCGAGGGCGACACGATCCTGCGCAAAATCGCGCTCGCCCCGGCGGTTTTGGCGCGGTTGCCGACGCTTGCCACGGTGCTGCACTCGCCGTTGTGGCGCGGGCTGATCCGCTACGTCGGCAGCCGCGACGCCGAGCCGGTGGTTTGGATCCAAAGCATTTTGCGCCATGCCCGCCCGGGCCCGCGCGACCCGCAAACCTTTTTTCACGCCGACACGTTTCATCCAACCGTCAAGGCGTGGCTGTTTCTGACCGACGTCGCCGCCGATGGCGGGCCGTTCACCTATGTCCCCGGCTCGCATCGTCTGACGCCCGAACGGCTCGCCTGGGAACGACGCACGAGCCTCGATGCGCGTCATTCGCCGGATGCCGAGACCCGACAGGGGTCATTCCGCATCGCGCCGGCAGAGCTGGAAAAGCTCGGCTTGCCGCCGCCGCGCGTTTTTGCGGTACCGTCCAACACCTTGGTCGTTGCCGACACCTTCGGTTTTCACGCCCGCGGCCCCAGCGCCGGCGCCTCGTTGCGGGTCGAGATCTGGGCCTATGGCCGGCGCAGTCCGTTCTTGCCGCTGACAGCGCTGGCGCCATGGACCACCGCCGGTCTCGGCCTGCGCAGCGTGGCGGCGTGGAAATGGGGCGATTGGCTACAGCGCTGCGGGCTCAAAAGCAATCCTTGGCGTGAGCGGCTCGGGGTCTCCGCCTTCGATGCGCCCGCCGCCTGAGGGCGCGGTCGGCTTTGGTGCCGCGCCCGCACGCGTCGGCCTTTAGCGTTGTGCGAACGCGGGCTGGATCAATCGCCAGGCAAGACCAGTTGCGCGAGCCCCGCACCCGCTCAGGCAACGGCAGTATCGTGGTCAAAAAACAGGAGCCAATCCTGTCCCCGTCTTTGCGCAATGAGTTCGGCTTCAGTGATTGGGACCAGCCGACTATCAAAATCCAGATAAGAGACCGTTTTATAGTGTGCCAGCAAACGACGCAGCATGATGTCTGGATGTTTGCATCGTGCCGCATTGAATTCGAGCACAAACGAGGGCTTATGTAGACTTATACAACGGTCCATACCCTCGATAATCAATTCCTCTGCTCCCTCGGCGTCGATTTTCAGAAAATCGACGCGCGGCGCGTCCGCGACAATTTCGTCAATCGTTTTTTGCGAAACCTTGGAAAAGGTGCCCTCATTCGCCTCTGTCGGCTGCGGCGTATCGACGATGCGTGCATTTTTGAATTCGCCCATCGGCGAGAACAGCACCACGCGTTCGGCGGAGTGGGCACCGGCGGCGCATTCGATGACCGAGGTTTGCTCGGCAAAGCCGTTCAGCAGCACCGACTGCCGCAACAATCCGGCGACGGCAGGATTGGGTTCGACGGCAAAAACGTGGCCGTTGGCGGCGACGAGGTCGGCCATCAGCAAGGTGTAGTAACCAAAATTCGCCCCGACATCGACGACGATCATGCCCGCGCGTAAGTGCCGACACACAAAGATCGTCAGCCACATCTCCCAATAGCCGTCGAGCAGCACATGCGCGGCGAAGCCGCGATCGCGCGTGTCGAGCAGCAGCTTGTAGCGGCTCAATATGCGGCAGACCGCGACATGGTCGCCTAGATACAGGGCTTGGGCTTGCGCGCGGCACAGCGCTTCGAGCTCGAACCGATCCCCGCTGGCGAAATGCGCGGGCGCCAGCAGCGGTGGAAGGCGTTGCGCGAGTGCCTACAAACGGTTGCGGCGTTCGCTCGGCTTTGATGATTTAGGCTGCGCCCGAACAGGGGCGTCAGCGTCGTCGTCGATAGAGGCTGCGCGCGGCGGTGCCTGGGAAGAAGGGTCTGGTTCCGGAGCCGCCGGCGCTGTCCGCCGCCATGGCGGCCACTTGCTCATTCCGAGATCCGGGCGGGACGATCAGGCCGCAGCACAGCCCGCGCGACCGCCAAGCGCTGAGCGTTGGTATGGCGGCTCTCTTGCCATGGGCAAGCCGGGGAAGCGGCCCGAGGTCCCGCGCTGGGTTCCGACTGCAACCGCAACAATGACGTTTTCGACCGGTCATCACAAACCGAGCGCGCGGCTGATTTCGGTCGGAAGATCGGCAGAGCGCTGCGCGATCGGCGACAGGGTGACATGCACCAGCGCCAATCGCCCGGCGGCGGGTTGCAGATTGGCGAGGCGGAGTTCGATCGGCTGGCCGGTTGAGCCGTCAATAGCGAACCGCAAATGCGCCTCGCACAGCCCTTCCCGCTGTGGTTGGATGGTCCCCTGCGCCAGGCACGCAAATTGCGCTCCGGCCAATATCTCGACGGTATACGGCAATTCCGCTGCTTTGCTCGAGACCGCAATCACCACCTTTGCATCCCACTCGCCAGGGGGAAGAGCAATGTACGGCCCAAACAACAGGTAGCGCACCGGGCCGGCGATGTCGATGACATGGTCGGCCGCGGTCTGCGGATCGTCGCCGACAAAGAACAATTCCCGCGTCCACACGATCTGGCCAAGCCGGCCCTCGCGGAAATATTCCTGATAGGCATTCAGCGCCCCATCGATCGCTGATCGCTGTTGTTGGGCGAGGGTGTTCCACCACGAATCGAGGTCGTCGGCAGCGGCAGCGCCGGGGTCTTCGTAAGCCGAAACCAAACCGGCAATCGCGCCCGCATCGGATGGAAGATCGAGCCAGGCCGCCATTGCCTGTGCGGTCGCGACGGTGTCGCGGAAATGGTCATCGGCGCGGAGCACGAGCGCCTCGGGGATCGCGATCGTGCCGATCAGAGCGGCGCAGCTTCCGGCCGCCGCGCGCAAGGCGCTTTTCCAATCGAGCCCATGCCGCAAGGTCAGATTTTGCACCGCAGCGCGCGGATCATCGAGCGCCACGACAAACCGCCTGCCCCACTCGCCCAACAGCGATCGAAAAGCGTCATCGGGCTGGCGGACGCCGACGACGAGGTGGCGCTCGGTTGTCCGCAGCGCCGCCAGCGCAATCTCCTCGAAGGTAGCGCCGCTTACCAAGGCGGGCGGTCCGAGTGCGGCCTGCACGAGGGTTGCGACGATGCTGTCACACCATTCGGCGAACCGGCTCGGCAGGCCGACAGAAACAAAGATCATGCGGAGATTACATTGTGGTTAAGGCAGAGACAGGTCAGCATCCGGCAGCGCTCATCCCCAAGCACCGCCGCGGCAGCGGCGGTCGCGCCGGCCTTGCCATCGCCGGTCCGCTCGCGCCGCGTGGGCGGATTTGGCCAGCACCGAGCCATCTCATCGCACCATTGCCACGAGCGGCTGCGGTGTCAACCAAGCGATTGCCCGCTCGACAAAGCCATTCCCGAACCGGCAGCCGCCTTTGCCACCGGCTCGACAGCAGCCGGCGGGGTTGGTTAGAAATCCCAAAACAGGCTCAGCTGCGATTTTGTCGAGAGCCAGATCGTTGACAGCGTCTTTCGACATGCCCGATGCCGCCGCGGCCGAGCCGAGCTTGGCGTTGATCGTTAACTGCACGCAATTCCGGGCATGTTGGCCATGTTGTATGCGGTGATTGGCCTGCCCGGCGACGCCCTGTCGCGTTGCGCGAGCCTGACCCTGGCGCTGCTGCGGCGGGCGTTTGACGACATTACGACAGTGCGCGCCGACACGCTCGAGGAGATCGGTCGCGAGCTCCTCTTGCACGACACCGCGCGGGCCATGGTCGTATTCCATCAGCCGGGCGGGCGGGTCAGCCGCGCGCTGTCCGAAACCAACCAGCGATTCGTGGTTGTGCTCGGCGATCCGCGCACGGCGCTGGCCGATCTTGTCCTGCGGCGCGGTCACGGACTGATCGCGGCCACACGCATCGTCGCCAGCAGCTGCGCCGCGGTCACGGAGCTTGTCGATATGCCGGGCGCATTGGTCGTTCGTGCCGGGAGCGCCGCTGACGACCACGACCAGCTGGCAGCCGCAATTGCGCGACATTTTCGCCTCGGGCTCGATCCGCCGGCTGTCGCCGACGCGGCCGGCCGCACGGAGCCGGCTGAACCGGCGCTGTCGGCGGCGGCGGTGGCGGCGTGGTGGGATGGTCTGACCGAGAGCGAGCAGGCCGTTGCGGCGGGGGGGCTCGATCCCTATCGCGCCGTCTCAGGCGGCTTGGGCGGTCCTGACCACGGCAGACCGGGACGGCTGTTGTGGAAGCCCGAGCTGTTCTGCTGTGGCGACCGGCCCGGCGAGCCGGTGGCCGGCGCGCTCGACATCACCGGCCGCGCGCGCTGCCTGCTGTCAGGCCCCGAAATCCTGCCGCCGCGCGGAAACTGGCTCTTGACGGCAAGCTTCGAAATTTCGCCGGAAGCTGTCGAGCATAATTTCGTCGTGGAGGTATGGGCGGGGGCAATGCTTTCCAGCACGACCATTCGCGCGTCGGAAACGGGTGTGGCCACGCTCGCGCTGGCCTTGAGCTTCGATCAATTGCCCGACCGCCCGCTGCAATTGCGCGTGGCGAACGAACGGCCCGCTTTCAGCGGCCAGCTCCGGCTCGGTGAGGTTGTGCTGATCGAGCGTGGGGACATGCCGGAGCCGTCCGCCGCCGACGCCCGGTAGCCGCCGGGAATGGCGCCGGCAGTCGGACAGGCCGGGGGAGGGAGTCTCAAGACCCGCAACCATCGCGCCGGGACTTGCACAGGCGACCCCGGGCCCGGCGGGCCAGGTCGGCGCGGAGCGATGTCGCAGGCGGGGGCGCGGCCTAGAAATCGCCCGAATCGGCAGCGAATTATCGCGCGCGGAATAGTCTTCGGAGGAGACGTATCGATGTGGAAGCAGCGAGCCGTAAGCCTCTGCAGTTGTATTGCGTTGCTGCCGCTGATCGTGGCTTGCACGGGCGGACCGGGTTCGCCGCCGCAGGCTTATGCCCCTCCGGCGCCCTCATCGCCGCCATCCTTTGCCGCGATCCAGACCGGTCTGACGCCGCGCTATGCGGCGCCCGCTGCCGAGGCCGCGGCCCTTCCTTACCAGGCTGCGGGGGTGCCGGCAGGCCCAGGGGGCGTTTACACCGTCGCCGCCCGCACCTCTCCCGGCGCAATTATCGTGATGCTGCCCGGCGCCGGCGCCGTGTTCCCGACCGACCCTGCGCTGTGGGCAGCGCAAGGATTTGACGTCGTGGCTCCGCCGCCGGCCGAACTCTACCGTCTCGCCGCCGTGCAGGAGAGCGCTACCGCGCAATTGATCGCCGAAGCCGAAGCTTTGGCCGACGCCCCGGTCTGGTTGATAGGGCCGAACTCGGCGATCCAGGCGGCGATGGCGGCGCTGCCTCCGGCCGGATCGGGGCAGGTTTCGGGGGTGGTGGTCACCTCGGCCGCGACCGGCGCCGGCACCTGCAACGAAGAGATGACCTATTCCTACGACGGCAGCGGCCCACCCAAAGTCTCGGTCCGGAAATCCGGTGACGCCTGCGGCCCGGGATCGCCCTTTGCGATCGCGCCCAATTCGACCGTGGCGCCGCCGGGCCCGGCGATCCCGCAACACCGGCCGCGGTTGATCGAGACCTCGGTGCCGGCCGCACCCGGGCATGCTCCGCGGGTCATCGAGGCTGACGCCGGTGGGCAATTGGCGACACCCGCTCAACAACAGGCGACCGTGCGTCAGATTGCCGACCTGATCAAATCGGCACCGCCGGGCTGATCGAGGCGCCTCCCCACCCCAACACACCGAGGCCCGACCATTGCGGTTGGCCGGGCCTCACGACGCGTTCTGCGACCTTAGTATCGCGGCGGCGGGGGCTGCGGGGTGGTCGCCGCGCCAGCGATGGCCCCGACTGCACCGCCGGCGGCAGCGCCGATGGCAGCCCCGGTGCCGCCACCGGCAATACCGCCGATCGCCGCTCCGGTGCTCGCACCGATCAGACCGCCACCGAGAGCGCGCTGTCCGGGATCGTAGGGATTTGTGCAACCCGTCAGCGCCAGGATCATTCCGGTAGCGGCGACAACGGTCATAATCGATCGCGCCTTCACTCTTCGTTCCTTCCAAAAAAATTGCCGGTCTGAACTTGCCGGCATGGCAGAACCGCCTCGTCAAGAACGGTTGCCGTCCGGTCCTTGTTCCCGCGACCCGCGCTCTGGCGGAGGCCGCGCGGACGCGCCGCCCACTTTAGCGGACAAATGCTTATCCCGCGGTTGTCAGGCTTGAGCAAAAATCGCAGAGAGGGCATAGGAGCGGCGGAAGGTTGGCAACCCACAACCACAACAACAAGGATCAAAAAAATGACGACTGCCACTCCGCTTCCGACAGTCGGCGAATCGGCCCTCGAAAGGCTGGGGCGCAAGCAAGACAGCATCCCGTTTGCGCCCTACCATATCGGGCTGATTCTGGTGCTGGGTCTGGTCGGCTTTGTCGAAGGCTACGATCTGGCGCTGGGCGGTTCGCTTATCGTGCTGGCCAAAGGCCCGCTGCATCTGACCGGCGGCGACATCAGGTGGCTGGTTCTCGGCCCCACCCTGCTGGTGGCGTTGTCGGGACTGACCGCGGCCGCCTTGTCCGACCGCCTGAGCCGCAAGACCGTCATGCAGATCGGCGTGATCCTCAGCACCTTCTTTACCCTATTAATCCCGTTCGCGCACACGGCGACACAGCTGATTGGGCTGCGGTTGTTGACCGGGATCGGTCTGGGCTTTGCCATCTCGGCACCGTTCCCGATCGCCGCCGAATTGATGCCGGCCCAGCATCGCCGTACCTACGGCGCCATTTACGAGGTCATGCTGGCGAGCGCCTTCACCCTGCTGCCATTCATCAGCTTTTTCCTCGCCGGCAATCCGAACGGCTTTCGGCTGATCGCATTGCCCGGCGGGCTGGCGCTGTTTGTGGTGCCGGCGCTGCTTTATTTTCTGCTGCCTGACAGCCCGCGCTGGTTGTTGCGTCGCGGCCATGCGCAGGCCGCGGTGGACGCGGTCAACGACATGATCCGCCGCGCCGGCAACCGCGTGCCGCCGCTGACACTGGCCGGGTTGGGGTCGCAGCTCGCGGTTGCGCGCGAGGAATTGCCGCCATTTTCGGCGCTGTTCGCGCGCGGCCAGCTGCGCTGGACCGCGGTCGGCATCCTCTGCTCGATCGCCGCCGGCACCTGCTATTACGCCAGCGCCATTCTGGTGCCGAAGGCGCTGGTCGACCAGGGGGCGGCGGTGGCGCTGAGTTTCGGGCTGAGTTCCCTGCTGTTCATGGCGAGCGTGCCGGGCAAGTTTTTCACCGGTTTCATCATGGAGGTCATCGGCCGGCGCTGGGCGATCTTCTATTGCTTTGGCGGCGCGGTTCCGGGTCTTGCGCTGATGATGGTCGCCCATCTCGCCGGCGGCTATGCGACCGTTGTTTTCGTGGCCGGAGCGCTGATTACCGGATTTACCGTGCTGTCGTCATTTCCGGCGGTCCGGGTCTATCTCTCCGAGCAGTTTCCGACGGCATTGCGCGGCCGCGGCCATTTCTTCGGCGAGTCGTTCGGTCGCCTGTTCGCCGG